>QIFK01000167.1 GCA_003230615.1 Nitrosospira sp.
GACAAATATTACCTTCAGGTAGGATCGTTCAAAAACGCAGAGGACGCAGAAAATCAAAAAGCAAAACTTGCGATGCTTGGTATGGAAGCATATATTCAATCAGCCGACTTGTCTGAAAAGGGTATGTGGCATAGGGTTCGCGTAGGGCCTTTTACGAAAATTGCTGACATCAATCAAGCACGTACGTCCCTACTACAGAGCGGTGTTGATGCCAATCTTATCAAGGTGCGTGGAGGAGCCCAATAAGGAAATTTCGAACCAAAATTACAGTGAACGAAAATGTCGAATTTTTCTAGAAGAAAAAAATGAACCCTATGCGTTTTTTTGTAGCCCTTCTCTTATTTCTCAGCTTGGGCCTCACCGGTATTTCTGGTGTACGTGCCGAACTTACCGAAGGCCGCGATTACGCTGTCTTACTTAGCCCTCAACCAACTAAAAGCGGTAAAAATATTGAGGTTTTAGAGTTCTTTTGGTATGGCTGCCCGCACTGCTACAGTTTACATACCCACATCAAGGCCTGGCTGAAAAGAATGCCTAAAGATGTGAGCTTCCGCTACGTTCCTGCGATTTTTCGTAAAAGTTGGGTTCCTGGTGCAAAAACTTTTTATACGTTGGAGATCCTGGATGAAGGAGACAAGTTCCACGATAAAATCTATGATGCTATTCATATCAAAAAAATTAACCTAACCAAGGAAGAATTGTTATTTGACTGGATCACGAGACAAGGAATTGATCGGAAAAAATTTGTTAATATTTACAACTCTTTCACCGTTGCAAATCAATCATCTCAATCCTCGCAAATGTCTAGAAAATATGGTTTAAAAGGTGTTCCATCATTGGTAGTAGATGGCAAGTATCTGGTAAGCGGAAGAATGGGCGGCACTCCACAAGAAACCATTAGCACGCTAGATGAATTGATTAAAAAAGTGCGTAAGGAAAGAATAAAAAAATAATAGTTACGCTATTTTCTTCTTGCAAGCTACAACCATTTCAATGCCATTAAAAGTTATTATTAGCGGGGCTTCCAGCGGGTTGGGGATGGCGTTAGCAAAACACTATGCAATGCTAGGTGCAACGCTTGGGCTAATTGCTAGAAACAAGGAGCCATTAGAAACTTTAGCGAATGATCTGCCTAACGCATTTTTCTATGACGCCGATGTTCGAAACATCCAATCTATACAAGCTGCCGCACGTGATTTTATACAACGCTACGGCTGTCCTGACATTGTCATTGCCAATGCCGGGATCAGTCGTGGCACCCTCACAGAGTATGCTGAAGACAGCGAAGTTTTTGAATCTATCTTAGCAACTAACGTCACTGGCATGGTCAACACATTCCAGCCATTTATTGTTGCAATGCGAGCATCTGGACAGGGTAGCTTAGTTGGAATTGCTAGTATAGCAGGCTATCGTGGGCTTCCAGGTGGAGGCGCGTACTCGGCATCAAAAGCTGCCACTATAATGTATCTGGAAAGCCTGCGCGTGGAAATGTTTGGAAGCGGCATATCCGTTATCACTATTTGCCCCGGTTACATTGTCACACCGATGACAGCGAATAACCCATTTCGCATGCCCTTTATCCTGACAGCAGAAACCGTAGCCAAAAAAATTGTACGTATCATTAAGCGTAAAAAATTATATGCCGTGATTCCCTGGCAAATGGCAATTGTTGCACGTGTGCTAAAATTACTTCCCAATTTTATTTATGATCGCCTGTTCACCGCTATGCCGCGTAAACCGCGTTGATTATTCTAAAGCATACGTGATTACTATTTTCTAAGACAAACATTATCTATATCAAAGAGACGGCGACCATGCCAAGGGAGAAAGCAATATTTGGAGCAGGTTGTTTCTGGGCCGCAGAAGTCGCTTTCTGTCGAGTCCAAGGTGTCAGTGAGGCAATCTGTGGATATTCTGGTGGCAACATCAAAAACCCCGTATATAGCGATGTGTGCACGGGTGAAACCGGTCACGCCGAAGTGGTGCAGGTAGAATATGATCCTTCCCAAGTCACTTACGAAACATTACTTGATGTATTCTGGAATTGCCACAACCCAACTACCCGCAATCAACAAGGCCCAGATGTGGGCACGCAATACCGTTCGGTAATATTCTTTTATACGACGGAGCAGGAAACAACAGCAAAATCATCCAAAGAGAAATTACGGCTAAGTGGGCTTTGGCACGAACCTATCGTAACGGAAATTTTACCTGCCACCGAATTTTATCGCGCTGAAGAATATCACCAGAAATATTTGGAAAGGCACGGCCTTATAGAGCATCACCACACTGGATAATGCTTCATTATCAGATTAACCCCTTGCTCTTATTTTTCCAACTACAAGAGATCAAGCTAGTCGGCTTTTGATTTGAGCAATACGCGCTTCTCGCACCTTTGTATTAATTGAAGCCGGCAGAAGAGCAGGATCAGAAACAATTTTTGCTTGGCTAGAAGCGATTGCACCGCTATCTACGCTACTAGCTGCATTGAATGCCTCACGTAACCGAATGGCCTGCGGATAGGGTTTTTTCACGAAGCCAGACCGCCCATGAAAATCGCATGCGCAGGCTTGAATAAATTCCTCGAAGCGTTCTGGCTTACGATAAGCATCCACTGCTAGTAGCATATCACCTATAGTTTCCGGACATAATTCCGCTGTACGATGCGCATCGCAATGGAAACGCGCCACCAGTAGCGCAAGATCACGACTGCCTTTAGGAGGCTTGATGCGCTCGCATAGATCTTTAACTAATTTCACACTATGGAATTCATGGCCGGCATGATGTGGCCATAACTCCTGTGGCGTAACTCCTTTACCAAGGTCGTGTGTAAGTGCTGCAAAGCGCACTGGTAAAGAATAATTTTTTGCTGCGGCATAATCAATAACCTGCATTACGTGAATACCTGTATCAATTTCGGGATGCCATCGCGCCGGCTGGGGTATGCCAAACAATACATCCACTTCCGGCATAATTCGTGCCAGTGCATCACATTCGCGTAGTACATAAAACATTCGCGAAGGATTTTTCTCCATCAATCCACGAGCAAATTCCTGCCACACTCTCTCTGGAACCAAAGAATCGACTTCACCGTTGCGTACTAATTCCTTCATCAACGAGAGTGTCTCTGAAGCAACATGAAAACCAAAACGTGCGGCAAAACGTGCCGTTCGCAGCACTCGGACTGGATCTTCAGAGAACGCTGGACTTACATGTCGCAGCAAACCTGCTTCAAGGTCAGCAACTCCATTAAAGGGGTCGATAATATTGCCTTTTTTATCCTTGGCGATTGCGTTAATGGTTAGATCTCGTCGCGCTAAATCATCCTGCAACGTAACTTTAGGAGACGCATATACTTGAAAGCCCTTATACCCACGCGCAACTTTACGCTCAGTTCGCGCCAATGCATATTGGTCTTGGCTTTTGGGATGAAGATAAACTGGGAAGTCTTTACCCACTGAACGAAAACCAAGACGCACCATCTCCTCTGGAGTAGATCCCACAACAACATAATCATGGTCTTTGACCGACAGTTTCAACAACTCATCGCGTACTGAACCGCCAACTAAATACGTTTCTAATAGAGAACTAATTTTATCGCCCCGCTCGATCACGGAAACCGTTATACCGCTCACGCGGCATAAGGTGTGCTAAGTATAGTGGTGCTACTTCTTCCAACTCCGTTGGATGAATATCAAACAAAGTTGCCAATTTTTTGGCTTCATCACAACTACATATACTGTCAACTTTCAGCGACAAATAATTGTCGCGAGTCATAAGCTTGCCTGGCAAAATTTCCATAACCATCGCTTGCAGATAGGAAAGGCTGTCATTTAATCCAATAATGGTAAGATCGTGTCCAGTTATAAAAGCAGCGTATTCCACTAGCTGCTTTAGAGTATAGATTTTTGGGCCACATAAATCATAACTTTGACCAATAGTGGTGGGAGCAGATAGGCTGGATACGATTATCTGTGCCACGTTTTCTACATATATTGGTTGCAATTTCGCATTGGGTGATGCCAGTGGTAACATTGGTAGACGCCGCGCTAGATCAGCAAATAGATTGAGAAACGAATCTCCCGGCCCGAATATGACCGATGGCCTGAAAATGGTCGCCTTCAAATCTGACTCCATTATGACCTTCTCGCCCTCACCCTTAGAGCGTAAATAAGCACTTGCACCGTTAATATTGGCATTAAGAGCACTCACGTGCAACAATCGTGAAATTTTATTACGCTTGCATGCTGCTACAATTTTTTTCGGTAACTCGACATGTTCGGAAACAAAATCGCCGTTCAAGATACCCACCAAATTAATAACTGCTTCCATGCCAACCAGCAGCTGATCAAGTTCTGTGGGATCATGAACATCAGCTTCCACCACATCTGCAGTCGGTAAAACTAAAAGTGACTTGGCGCGCTCGCGACGACGGGTTGGAACACGTAGATTGATTTCTTGTGCAGTGAGCAGGTGGGCAATATGCCCCCCCACAAACCCACTACCGCCGATAATACATACGTTATTGATTTTCATTGCGTTTGTTCTTTCTTATTCGGAAGTTGTTGCTATTTATCTGATTTAGGCGCGATTATGTCAAGACGCTGTTTCAAGGTCCTCGTTTGATGACCGAAGGTACTGGCATAATACATGGAATTGCTCATGACCTTTTTTACGTAGTCGCGAGTTTCGTTGAAAGGAATAGTTTCTGCATAAATCGCACCCTCCAGTGGTGTCAAACCACGCCATTGTTGAGCCCGACTAGGGCCAGCATTGTAGGCCGCTGAAGCCAACAATGATTGGTCATCAAATAAAGTTAGTACGTGCTTAAGATAGTATGTGCCCAACATTAGATTGGTATTCACCTGGGCAATAAGCCTTTTACGGTAATTCCGCATACCTATTCTTTTCGCTATCCATCTAGCGGTAGTTGGCATCAATTGCATCAAACCGATTGCACCTGCACTTGACTTAGCGTAATTGATGAAGCGACTTTCCTGCCTAATCAGACCGTAAACCAAAGCCTCATCAAGCTCTTTTTGTTTCAAGATATCTTGCATTACTTCACGATGTGGAGCGAGGTAGCGCAGATTGAAATTATGCAGTTGCTCGGTTTTATTGGCCGTATTAATAGCACGATCATAGATTTTGTTACGGCGCGCTATTTCAGCAGCAGCCAATAAGTGCTTGTCATCAAATCCACGTATCGCCCAAATCCACTCACGTGTTGCCTCAATTCGTAGATTCAGCCGATACAGAGCAAGTGCCCGTTGAATTCCTGGTAGTTGCTCTACAGCTGTAATTTCTTCTGAACTAAGATTATAGGATTTAGGGAGCGCACCAATTACAGCCCCTATCTCTTCTTCCGCTAGTTGACCATAAAAATGATATTCGGTGCTTAATGGTGCGAGTATTGCGCTAGCTTTTGCAGTTTTACCTTTAGACTTCAGAGCGCGGGCCTTCCAATATCGCCAAGCTGCTGCCTGCTGTTCATGAGGAGACATAGCTTCGATGCTCTCTAGCACTATCGTCCAATCGCCAGCACGTAGTGCAGCGCGTGTTTTCCATGCGAGTTGTGTATCTGAAAGCGGAACTGGGTCACTATTGTTGGCGGCTTCCATAAACCAGTCAAGCGCACGTGGATCATGTTTATATGCCGCTCGGCTTGCCAATTGTGCCTTAAAATATGACCGCTCGGTATGAGAAAATTGCTCACGTACCTTGGGCCAAAAAGCATAAGCTCGATCTATACCACTACGAAGCAAGCGCAACATTGCGAATAGAATCACTTCACGGTCAGCACGAGTTTTGATTTTTTTCCGGTGTCTTCCTAGGTAGCGTAATGGATTTCTGGTGGCGGCGTTCAACTTGCGCTCGTTGAGCGCCTGTTTTTTTGGCAGATACTGGTTGATGTGTTTTGCAACACCAACATTACCTACTGCCAAGGCTAAGCGTAGTCTCCGCCACAGATCTTCTTCAGTTAGAAGTTCTGCCGCAATAAGCGATTCGAACAACGGCGTACAACTTTCAGGCATGTCTTGCTCGTTGAACCATAGCGGAAGCGTATCATGCAACGCATCACTGTCGTTTACGTATAGCCGCTGTTGCAAAGAGTAACAACTAAGCTCGGTATCCTCGTTGACTAGTGCCGGATACTCCTCAGCAAACAATTCCCATTGATGCGTTTTTCCAAGAATCTTTAGCCATTCACCTCGTATTTTGTCAGCAAGAAGACTGTCCTGATAACGAGAGAGGAACTTCCTGACAGCGTCTGAACCTACATCTGCTTTCTCCAACTGTAGGCTCAACTGATAATAGGCTGCATAAGATTCCAGTACATGGCCTTGAAGACGCGGGATTTCAACAGCCAAACGAGCAGAATTCCCTGCCCGAAATGCTTTACGCGCGGTGATGAAATCTCTATCTTGACTAGCTGCAAGTGTTCCAATGTAACCAAGAAATAATAATACTAGAAAAATATTTTTCATGGACTTGGTTCTAGCATCTGAAGCAATGATGCCAGAAACGCAAAAAACTACATAGAAAACTCACGCTGGATACAGCTAATGGTATGGGGGTCAAGTCTAATCCACGTCTACCCTTAGGTAGCATCAAAAATTACAGCTTTGGTAGAGAGCTATCGTATCATGGGTTTCGTGAATTCGTTCACACCAAGACATCCTGGATCCGGTAAGCTACAGGTCTCATAATTAATGAATTGCAATTGCAGTAATCATCTTATGTAGCTAGATGATACTTAGACCACGCCCTGACCTAGCATCGCATCTGCCACTTTGACAAAACCTGCTAAATTTGCTCCATCAACATAATTAATGCTTCCATCTTTTCGCTTACCGTATTGAATACAGGAACTATGGATGGCTTGCATGATCTCCAGTAAACGGGCATCTACCTCTTCCCGTGGCCAAGAAAGGCGCATGGCATTCTGGCTCATTTCCAGTCCAGAGGTGGCTACACCACCTGCATTACTGGCCTTGCCCGGTGCAAACAGTACCTCACTTTTCTCGAAAAGCTTTATAGCACCTGCCGTAGAAGGCATATTGGCCCCTTCAGCAACACAAAGTACGCCATTTTTGATTAAGGTGGCCGCATCTTTTTCATCTAGCTCATTCTGTACCGCACAGGGTAGCGCCACATCGACTGGAACGTGCCACGGGCGTACACCAGGAGTGAAAGTGGCCTTTACTCGCTTAGCGTAGTCGCTGACTCGTCCTCTTAAATGATTCTTTACTTCCATTAGCTCTGTAAGTTTTTCGGTGGTGAAGCCTTGCTCATCCACTACTGTGCCACTTGAATCGGAAATTGTTACCACCTTGGCACCAAGCATCATCGCTTTTTCAACAGTGTACTGAGCTACATTACCTGCACCTGAAACAGAAACTCTAAGACCATCTAACGAGCGGCCAATGTGCTTAAGCATTTCCTCGGCGAAATATACTGTACCGTAACCAGTAGCTTCCGGGCGAATCAGGGAACCTCCAAAACTCATGCCCTTGCCCGTAAAAACAGAGTCGGATCGATTAGACAATTTTTTCATCATTCCAGCCATAAAGCCCACTTCCCGACCACCAACGCCTATGTCCCCAGCCGGTACGTCTGTATCGGAACCGATATGACGAAAAAGCTCAGTTACGTAGGACTGGCAAAAACGCATCACTTCCCCCGTGCTCCGCCCCTTAGGGTCGAAATCTGCACCACCTTTGCCCCCACCCATGGGCAAGGTGGTCAGAGCATTCTTCAAAGTTTGCTCGAACGCCAGAAATTTGAGAATGGAAAGATTTACCGAAGGATGAAAACGTGTGCCTCCTTTGTAAGGACCTATAGATGAGCTGTGCTGTATTCGATAACCACGGTTAACTCTTACTTCGTTTTGATCATCCACCCAGGATACCCGAAAAATAATGGCTCGCTCTGGCTCAACAAGACGATCCAGAAGACCATGTTCGGCATAACGGGGGTGGCTGGTGATAAAGGGCCAAATACTCTCCATTACTTCATCAACCGCCTGTTGGTATTCTGGCTGACGCGGATTATGCTTAGCTATATAAGTGCAAAATTCTTGAAAGCTTTGGTATCTCATCTCAATTCCCCTTTTAAAAAAGCAACTGTACCAATGAGGCCTATTCTGCCAAATTAATTGGAAGATCGCACAATATTTTTACTTAGCTGTAGAGAAACTATCAATATAGATTATAAAATTGTCTCTTACTTGTAACGAGTCGGATCAGAAACGTTTGCCGCTTCGAACCCCTTCCGGCGCAATCGGCAGGAATCACACATTCCACAGGCAAGCCCTGATTCATCCGCCTGATAGCAAGATACCGTCATCTTGTAATCTACACCAAGCATCTCCCCTTGCTGGATTATTTCTGCCTTGGACAAACTAAGAAGTGGGGCATGGATACTCAGTTTGTTGCCTTGGATTGCGGCTTTAGTTGCCAAATTTGCCATTTTTTCAAAAGCTACAATATATTCAGGCCGACAATCTGGGTAACCAGAATAATCTACCGCATTGATACCGATAAAAATATCGCTGCATCCAAGCGTCTCGGCCCACGACAGTGCAAGTGACAACATTATAGTGTTGCGAGCAGGAACGTATGTAATCGGGATGCCAGCCTTAATTCCTTCTATGGGGACGGCGATGGATTTATCAATGAGCGCCGATCCGCCGAAAACGGTCAAATCAACATTTATGACCTGATGCCCGCACACTCCCATTGATCGGGCCACATTCGATGCCGCAACCAGTTCTGATCTGTTTCGCTGGCCATAATCTACGCTCAAGGCGTAGCACTCGTACCCCCTGTCACGGGCGGCGGCAAGAATGGTGGCAGAATCTAACCCGCCCGATAAGAGCACCACGGCTATCGTCATACGATCAAAACAAAAATTATATGAGAAAATCTAGCTGGTTTTTCATCGCCCCGGCCCCTCGCCCCACAACAACTTGTGTAGCTGAATCTGTACTCTTACACGTAAGCGATCACGTAGTACCCATGAAGCGAGTAATGCAGGGTCAAGTTTGTCATAAACCGGCGAAAATAAAATTGGACAAATATGATCTAGGTGACGCTTACGTATGGTCTCAATTGCCCATTGATAATCCAATTCATCACATAGCACAAATTTCAGTTCATCTTGTTGTGCAAGATATTTGAGATTGGTCCAGCGGTTCTTCTTGGCCTCTCCTGAACCGGGAGTTTTAACATCTAGAACTTTTACTACTCGCACATCTACCCTAGATATATCTTGTGCACCACTGGTCTCAAGTGATACTGAATAACCCGCATCGCACAACAACTTAAGTAATATCAGACATTTTTTCTGTGCTAAAGGCTCACCACCCGTGACGGTAACATTGTAAGCCTCATAACTAGAAACTTCCTCTAGAATGGAAGAAATTGCCATGCTCTCACCTCCATAAAAGGCATACTCAGTGTCACAGTAACCACAACGCAGGGGACAACCAGTCAAGCGCACAAATATTGTAGGTAACCCTACACGACTGGTTTCACCTTGTAAGGAAAAAAATATTTCGCTTACGCGCAAAACCTCCGTTTCAGGTTTCTGTGCAACTGTGTGTTGCAATGAGGAAGAAGTAAGAACCATATCCAAAATTAAATGGCGCAAGCCAAGACCACACTCTATTTTTGGTTGGCTAATCGTAACTTTGCTTTTTCTGCAGCATCACTGACGGGGTATTTGGCAATCAAATCTTTCAGAGTTTTTTTTGCGGCAGTTCTGTAGTTTATTTCTTGCTGGCTGCTTGCCATATTAAGCATGGCATCGGGAGCTTTGGCACTGTCTGGAAAAGTTTTGATCAGTTTTTGCTGCGTGCTAATAGCACTCTTAAACTCACCCAGTGCATAATATGAATTACCAATCCAGTAGTAAGCACTGGGAACAAGTTTGGACTCAGGATAGCGCTTGATAAAGCTTTTGAATTTAGAAATGGCGCTCTTAAATTTAGCGATCTTGAACAGACCAAAAGCGTCCTGATAGTCACGATTCTCGTCATCATTAGTCTCTACCACTATATTTTTAGCTGGCAACCTCCCTGTAGTGACTGCTGAAGACTTCGTGTTCGATTCTGCATCAACAGATGCGTCAGGCTGCTCGAGCTGTCTTAGCCGGCTATCAAGATCAATATAGAAATCCTTCTGCCTATTTTGCGACAATTCAATCTCGTTGGTCAGCACCTCAATCCGCCCATTTAATTTGTTGAGTTCTTGCCTTAACTCCTCGATCTGGTTATGAAGTCCGACAAGCGCCCGATCATTTTTCTCGTCCAGCTTGGTTATACTTGCTTCTAGCACTTTCACTTGTTTCTTTTGTGCAGCAAGCTCCTGCCGCGCGCCCTTATCATCAAACAGTGCAGCGTAACTCGAATTACAACCGATCACCACTGATAATAGCAAGAGCGCGCGCAAACTCATCTTCATTCACTTTGATAGCGAATATCTGCACGGCGATTTTCAGCCCATGCGGTTTCATGATGACCGAGAGCACGAGGTGTTTCCTCTCCATAGCTAATAGACTCGATTTGGCTTTCTTGAGTACCCGATAGGGTCATTACTTTCTGTACACTGTCGGCACGACGCTGGCCTAGCGCAAGATTATATTCGCGGCTACCGCGCTCGTCAGCATGACCTTCCAGACGAATGCTGGCACTAGAGTGCTCACGCAAATACCTAGCGTGAGACAAGACCATGGATTTATATTGATCCTTAACAAGGTATTTATCAAAATCAAAATACACGCTACGTTTGGACAGTATATTGTTTGGATCATTAAGTGGGTTCAGTGTGGGGCTGCCCGAAGTATCCTGCGCGCTAAGACTTGCATCCTCAGGTGGTCCCGCTGCATCAGTAGGTTTTGTGGTCTCGCTAGCACACGCCGACAACAAAGCTATCAGGGCTACACTTAAAATTTTATTCATGGTTTTCTCCTTATAAATTGAATTACTCTGAGTTACTGAACGAAATGGAATTAACGCCACTTTGGTAAAGGTCCCCATGCCGGCTCCCTTATGTCTCCCGTTTGGGCTGATAGCCGCTGTCTTGTTCTGCCATCGCTTGATACTGCGGCTAATATACCACGTCCCCCAATTTCGGTCGCATACAGAATTATCTTTCCGTTCGGGGCAAAACTAGGAGATTCGTCGAATAGTGAATCTGTCAACAGTTGCACTTGGCGGGTTTCTAAATCCTGAACGGCTACATTGAATTTCGAGCCACTACGATGAATGAAAGTAAAACTTTTACCATCGTGACGGTACTGTGGGCTGACATTGTAGTCACCCTCGAAGGTGAGACGTTCAGCTACTCCAGATGCAGTTCCTGCTACTGGCATACGATAAATTTGCGGGCTGCCACCTCGATCTGAGGTAAAAATAATTGACTGTCCATCAGGTGAAAAGCTTGGCTCAGTGTCAATTCCAGAACTTCTGCTAAACCTTTTCAAGCCACTACCATTAGCATTTATCAAAAATATTTGCGAACCACCTCGTATGCTAAGTACTACCGCAAGTCTTTTACCATCGGGTGACCACGCTGGTGCACTGTTGCTGCCCTTGAATTTGGCTATAGCCTTACGTGCTCCAGTTGCCAAAGTTTGTATGTGAACCACTGGTTTTTTATTCTCAAACGACACATAGGCTATCTTAGTGCCGTCGGGTGACCACGCAAGTGAGATAATTGGTTGTGTGTATTCAATCGCTGTTCGGGCATTAAATCCATCCGCATCTGCTACTTGCAGCGCGTACTTTTTTCCCTGTTTCACTACATAAGCAATACGAGTACTGAAAACGCCCACATCTCCTGTTAGCTTTTCATAAATATTATCCGCCATTCGATGGGCAACAGCGCGTAATTGCTTCACGGAAACAGTCTCCATATCGCTGATCAACAGTTCCTGCGTTGCCACATCCATCAGGCTATATCGAACTTCCACTTGCCCATTGGGCAACATCCTGGTGCTACCGACGACTAGTGCATGGGTACCAAGCATTTGCCAGTTAGGATAAATAATGTCTCTGGGATCATGAGGCGATAGACCACCCGAATCAACCAGTCTGAAAATACCACTACGCTGCAAATCAGATGCCACAACTGCGGTTACACTTTGTTTAAGTTTTTCTTCGGAAGCGAATGGAACAATAGCAATGGGGATTTGTGAAGCGCCGCCACCGAAAATCTCGATGTCGAGTGCGGCATGGAGTGGGGAGCCAAGCAAACACAAGAATATGACAAACGTACGGCAGAAAAATTGACGCAAACAAATCCCCATAGAGCTAGCTCTCGAAAAAAACACATTATAACGATGAATTATACTTATCATTCTAGGTAATGTACCTTAAGACTCAAATTTCGAAAATTAGGAAATAGCAAAGGATTGGGTGGCACAGGTAGCGGTCTGGACAAAACGATTGCACGCTCCACAGCTCTATCAAAAGTAGTAAACCCACTGCTTGTTCGCAATCTCACATCAAGAATCTCACCACCAGGAAGCAGCGTAACATCAAACTCTGCAATTGGATTCCCTGGTAATTCAGTAGGCATTCTAATGTTACTTTTGATCTTCGCCAAAATTTTTGCCTTGTATTCATCTATCAAATTATGCTTAACCGCTGCTTGTGCTCCCGCCGCCTTTTTTTGAAGCCTTCTCTCCTCTTCTTCTTGGTGTTCTTTCTGAAGCCGCTCTACTTCAGCAGCTACTCTCGCTTTTTGCTTTTTATCTATCTTTTGTTTTTGTTCAACTGGCTTGGGCTTGGGTTTTTTTATTTTTTCTTTCTTAAGTGCAATATCTGGCTTAGTAGGCGCTGTCAGTTTTTTTGGCTTTGGCGGCAAGGGCTTTACTTTTTTCGGCGGCTGAACTGACTTTGGCGGCAAAGGTTTTACTTTTTGTACGGGCGGTTTTGGCGGTTCAGGTAGACTGCTCCACAAATCCACCACCATTCCTTCCGGTGGATGAGTTTTCCAATTGAGTCCAAAAGTCATAAAAATAAAAAATCCCACGTGTACCAAAAGCGCCAACACTCCTGCCTGCAACAATCGATCATGTTTAGCAGAATTTGGCTGCGCAATTGCGCTCATCGAGTGTTCGTATTACTCATTTTTGTGTAGCTAGCAGCCCGACTTTCTTAACTTTCTGCTTTTGTAGAATATCCATCACTTTCATGACTTCTTCGTAACGTACACTCTTATCGGCAGCAATCACCACAGGTTGATCAGTATTTTTTGCCTGTTTTTGCTTGATCGCCTCTATCAGTTCGGCACGATTAACTTTTTGTTCTTTGGTTGTCAGGGCAAGATCGCGAAACGTAAGACTATTATCAGCTTTAATAATCACTTCCAGGGGTGCAACTGGTGGTTTTAAGGATTTGCCGATCTGGGGCAATTCAACTTGGCCGGAATTGACAAGTGGTGCTGTAATCATAAAAATCACCAACAACACTAGCATAACGTCTATATACGGTACCACGTTGATCTCATTCATTAATTTTCGTTTTGAGTCGCGTATACTCATGAAACCCGTCCCATTAAATTATTTTTATCCGGTTGCCTGCCGTTGCAGTACATTTGACAGCTCTTCCATAAAACTCTCAAAACGAGTCGACAGTCGGTCGATATTGTGAGCATAGCGGTTATAGGCAATAACTGCGGGAATCGCGGCAAATAATCCCATCGCGGTCGCAATTAACGCCTCAGCAATACCTGGCGCAACATGAGCTATGGTTGCCTGAGTGACATTAGATAGACCACGAAAAGAATTCATAATTCCCCACACCGTGCCAAACAAGCCAATATAGGGGCTTACTGACCCAACTGTAGCCAAGAAAGCAAGATGCGAGTCAAGTCTATCCATTTCTCGCTGATACGTTGCCCTCATAGCGCGGCGCGTGCCATCCATTACGGCGCCGACATCCGTTCCTGACTGGCGATTGTGTTTGATGAATTCGCGGAAGCCCGACTCAAAAATCCGCTCCATGCTGCCTGCTGAGTAGCGCGCATTGACAACGCCTTGGTAAAGCTCATTAAGATCAGAACCTTTCCAGAAAATATGTTCGAATTCATCGCTCAGCTTTATTTCTTCCCTAATGGTAAACAGCTTTCTAAAAATGTACCACCACGACATAAATGAAGCCATTAGTAGCACCACCATTACCAACTGTACAGGTAAACTAGCAGAACTAATAAGATTGAGAAGAGACATGTCCTGAGTAACAGTTGCATTCATGATAGATTTCCAAATTTTTGGCGTAGCGGTGCAGGTAGACTTACTAGTTTAAGTGTGTCAGCACCTACACACACCACATGGGTAGTCGCACTGGCCAAAGTGACATGACCGCGCAGAACATGCTGAGAGAGTGCTATGCGAGTTTTGCCAAGTTCTATCGCTTGCACCGTCACATGCAGCAAATCATCCAACAACGCAGGTTTGAAGTATTCAATATTGAGCGAACGTATCATAAAAACAACCTTGTGAACCTGAATTAATGAATGAATATCCAACCCCAATTCACGCATCCACTCGTAACGAGCGCGCTCCATGAAATTAAGATAAGTTGAATGATAAACCACACCTCCCGCATCTGTATCTTGGTAGTAGACACGAATAGGAAGAATGAAAGCGGCATCTTTTGTCAATTGTTTAGTGCCGAAATAGTTATAAAATCAGTCTTCATGTTTCAGCATATCCCTCATTCTCCTTCCCACAGATCGCTGCTTGATCCACTTTTCAACGGCATTCCAAAATGTTGGTAAGCAATAGTTGTGGCCATACGTCCACGTGGAGTACGTTTCAGAAAGCCCTGCTGTATCAGATAAGGTTCCAACACATCTTCGATTGTATCGCGTTCCTCACTGATAGCAGCAGCGAGATTATCTACTCCAACCGGGCCACCATCAAATTTCTCTATCACTGACAGAAGTAACTTTCTGTCCATCACATCAAGACCAACAACGTCTACATCAAGCATCACCAGTGCAGCATCTGCCACGGTGCGAGTGATATGACCCTCGGCTTTGACCTCAGCAAAATCTCGCACCCGGCGCAAGAGCCTATTAACGATCCGCGGCGTTCCGCGTGAACGTAGTGCAATTTCTGTTGCTCCATCGGGTGAAATTTCCACGTTCAGCACGCCTGCCGAGCGTGTCACGATTTTGGTTAGTTCTTCAGCCGAATAAAACTCTAGTCGCGAAACAATACCAAAACGATCACGTAGCGGGTTGGTCAACATACCAGCACGAGTGGTAGCCCCTACCAAGGTAAACGGTGGCAAATCAAGCTTAACTGAACGTGCTGCGGGGCCTTCACCAATCATGATATCAAGCTGATAATCCTCCAACGCAGGATAGAGAATCTCCTCCACCACTGCAGAGAGGCGATGGATTTCGTCAATGAATAGCACATCATTGGGTTCAAGGTTGGTTAGAAGTGCTGCTAAGTCGCCGGGGCGCTCCAGCACCGGACCAGAAGTATGACGTAGGTTCACGCCCATTTCTCTTGCGAGAATATGGGCAAGCGTAGTCTTACCTAAACCGGGAGGGCCATACAACAGCACATGATCGAGCGCTTCCTTACGTTTTCTTGCAGCATCGATAAATATCTGCATCTGTCCACAAATCTTTTCCTGGCCAACGTATTCGTCCAGGCGCTTAGGGCGCAAAGCCAGCTCCTTAGCTTCTTCCTGAGGAGAAGTGGGCGCAGCAGTTATTAATCGTTCATTCTCAATCATTCAACAATACAGGCTTAGTGCCCGCGCTACCTTTCCTTTGACAAAAGTTTAAGTGCCTGACGTATGCCTTCGGACACGGTAACATCCGAGGGTAACTGCTTAGTTGCCCAACTGGCTTCACGATCATTATAACCCAATGACAACAGCGCATTGAGTACGTCACCACTTACTTTTGAAGAAGGGATAGAACTATCAATACCAACCATGGTAGTGCTGAGTTTGTCACGTAGCTCTAGCAATAAACGCTCTGCGGTTTTCTTACCAATTCCAGGAATTTTGATAATCTGCCTACTGTCCTGAGCAGCCACTGCCTGATGCAAATCACTTACACTCAAGCCCGACAAAATAGCTAGCGCAGTTCTTGCTCCTACACCAGAAATTTTTACGAGCTGGCGGAAGACTTGTCGCTCAGCCTCAGTAGCAAAACCAAATAGTAAGTGCACATCTTCACGCACCACAAGGTAAGTATGTAGTGTAACTTTCACACCTACCGCAGGTAGGTTATAGAACGTGCTCATCGGAACATTTATTTCGTACCCCACACCTTGCACATCGACTAGCACCAGCGGCGGCTGTTTCTCCAGCATCAAACCCGTCAATCTACCAATCATGCCAGTCTTCCGCGTTTCATTCTGTAACCTTTTGTGGAAACTCTGCCCAATCCTAACCCACCGTGAGCATGACAAATGGCACAGGCGAGGGCATCTGCAGCATCTGCACCGGGGCTACTAGACAACCCTAGCAGCCGCCTCACCATTTCCTGTACTTGTTCTTTTTTTGCATGTCCATTACCAACTACTGCTTGCTTAATTTGTAGTGCAGTGTATTCGGCAACATAAAGATTATTTAATACAGCCGCACAAATTGCTGCGCCGCGAGCTTGCCCGAGCATCAGCGTAGATTTCGGATTAATGTTGACGAATACTTGTTCCACTGCGATCTGATCTGGATGGTGCTGCGCGATAACCTCATTGAGATTGTCCATGATTGATTTCAGGCGTAATGGCAGTTCAACGTCCAATGTTTTGATACAACCACTACTGACATAAGTTAACTTATTGCCAGTTTTATCGATGGCCCCAAAACCAGTGATGCGCAAGCCGGGGTCTATACCAAGGATGCGAATATGTCACCTATTGAATAAAAAAACTAACTATCAATCACAGCCGACGTAAAAACTTCCTGCACGTCGTCAATATTTTCTAGTGCATCCAGCAACTTTTGCATTTTTACCGCATTGTCACCTGTCAACACAACTTCATTGTTCGGCTTCATTGTTACCGTAGCAAGCTCCGCCTTGAAACCCATTTTTTCCAAAGCCGACTTGATGATGACAAGCTCATATGGTGGGGTGATAACCTCAATGCTACCATCATCGTTGTTGATCACGTCCTCGGCACCTGTTTCCAACGCAGCTTCCATCAGTTTGTCCTCATTGGTACCGGGCGCAAAAAAAAGTTGTCCGCAATGCTTGAACAAGAATAGAACTGAGCCATCGGCTCCAAGGTTGCCGCCATACTTGGTAAAAGCGTGGCGCACAGCTGCAACAGTTCGTACTCGGTTATCAGTCATGCATTCCACCATTACGGCTGCGCCAAGGATGCCATAACCTTCATAACGAACTTCTTCATAGTTCACACCCTCCAGATCACCGCTGCCGCGCTTTATCGCACGCTCGATATTTTCCTTGGGCATATTTTGTTCGTAGGCCTTGTCGACCGCAAGGCGCAATCGAGGATTACTCGTAGCATCACCCCCGCCGAGTCGTGCGGCAACGGTGATTTCCTTGATGAATCGGGTAAAAATCTTGCCGCGTTTGGCATCTGTAGCGGCTTTCTTGTGTTTGATATTTGCCCACTTACTGTGCCCGGCCATTATGCTTATGCTCTTTGTTGAAGTACGTTAATGTTACCACCCCGACCCCTGTGGATAAAGCGCAAGAAGCCTGGTGCAAAATTAATTCGCCTGAAGAGATAAATCTGGGCTCTGGGAAACGAAAGTTTTACTAATCTAGTTAATAACGTTCAACCTCCGTTATCCACCCAAAGCGGACATTCAGAGACAAAATCTAAACTCAATTTTCTTCTTGATTGTCCGTTATATAGATATTAACCAAACTATTTATTCGTAAACCGCATATTAATTAGCTCAACTCATGGATACGACGTCATTCTTGCTAATATCATTTCAATTGATCTGTTTTTCAGCTATAGGTATTTTAATTGGCTTTCAATATATTTATGCGGTTGAGCATGATTTGAAAGGCACAAACAAGAATCCTTACTTCATCTATTTTGTATCAATCTTTATAGCGTTATTTCTAATATGGGTTTTAGCAATAACAGGTGGATTTGAAAAACAAAATTGGAAGATTGATTTATTGCCGATTGTCTGCATCATCATAGGTTTTTATTTACCCACTAAAAATACTTTTAAGAAAAAAAGATTGGGTGCTTGTGCCCAAAAAATAGAGCCATGAACCCGCGTTAAGGCTCTGCTGAATCTAAAAAAGGAAAAAAGTTTAAGTAAAATCATAGTGACAGGATATACGTAACTGATATTTCATCAATTTAATATTATGGAGTATAAAAAATGGAACGCATAAAAGCTGGATTGTGTGGCTTGATAATTACTCTCATTTTTAGTGGTTGTGCTACTACGGCGGGTAATACTCCAGCATCGAAGCGTCAAGCTGTTATTGATATGAGAAATGATGCACTTTCGGATCTTTATAATGAACGTCCTGGGGCGAAAGCCAAAATTGCATCTGCGCCCGGTTATGCCGTTTTCAGTAACTTTGATATTGCCCTATTTTTTATTAGTGGTGGTGCAGGTTACGGGGTTGTAAATCCAAAGGGAGCTAAACCAGTTTTTATGAAAATGGGAGAACTTGGCGTTGGGTTAGGATTGGGCGTTACGGACTTTCGCGCTATTTTTATTTTTCATGACAAAACAACCATGAATAAGTTTATCAATGAAGGCTGGGAATTTGGAGCAAATGCGGATGCCGCAGCTAAAGCTGGCGATAAAGGTATAGCCATAGGAGGTGAGGTCGTACTCGATGGCATAACAATTTATCAGTTGACTGAAACTGGTCTTGCACTTAGGGCTTCGGTTAGAGGAACTAAGTACTGGAAAGATAGCGACTTGATGTGAGCGGTACGCGCACCTCATCGTGGCAAAATCGAAGCCCGGCCTAGTGTCGGGTTTTTTATGTGTATATGAATTTCCGTTATTGGCACAAAGCAGACATTTATGAATGACCGCTATTTATTGAATGCGGCTGGAATAGGTTTAGCTGTTGACGCAGTCTACAATCTAAACAATATGTAGTGCTTTGAATCTAAAATACAAAGAAAGAACTATTTGGTGGGCTGCGAAGGATACCATTCCTTGGCATTCATGCCGGCCATTGATAGGGGGTAACATCAAACGGCTGGGGATTGTTCATGACCATGTTGGATAAAAGATGTGCGCTACCTAGTGCCATAGTCACGCCATAACGGTAATGGCCGCTATTTAGATAAAGATTGTCTATAGCAGGATGGCGATTAATAACAGGAATATTATCAGGCGAACCCGGGCGCAGTCCTGCCCAGTGGCTAACCAATGTCTTTTCAGTTAGTGAGGGCAATAGCTTATGCGCCTTCTCAAGCAACGTCTTACGTGCGCCCGCGGTGATGTTTTTATCGAATCCCACCTCCTCCATAGTGCTGCCTGCAAGTATGTATCCATCTTGGCGTGGTATCAGGTAAAAATCATTCTGTAGTACAACCGTGCGCAATAACCCTGATGCTACTTTGAAGAGTAGCATCTGTCCTCGCACAGGATGAATGTCGAGTTTTAATGCATGTTCGCCGAGAATCTCGTGGCTCCACGCTCCAGCAGCAACAACATAATTCACACCTGTATATTCCCCCCGATCGGTGATCACTGATTCGACACGCCCTCGCCCAAGCCGCCAACCTGTAACCTTAGTATGTTCCATGATTACGCCTCCAGACAACTCCACCGACCTTTTCAGTGCCTGCAATAATCGTGGGCTACGCACCTGCGCCACTGACGAGAGCCATAGCGCTGATTTATCCGCTGGCTCGTCAAATATCAGTCTTGGTGCAATCTCCTCCACGCGAACTTTTTTCATGGAGAAAGCGTTGCGAGCGCACCAAGCTTCTGCTCCACCATATTGAGCACTCTGCACATTTTTAAGATTGGGAAGCACTAGCATGCCGCAGGCTTGGTATTCTGGATCGACCCCGGTTTCTTGTCGTAAGATTTCAATCAGTCCGGGTAACAATCTGTTACTAAATTGCGTTAACTGAGTCACCGGTTCAGGATAATTCCAAGGCAAAAGCGGCGAAAGGATTCCCCCGCCTGCCCAAGAAGCTTCTTTCCCGCAGCAATTACGCTCCAGCAGGCTCACCCGCGCACCCCGCCGCAATAATTCATGTGCCGAGGTAAGCCCGATGATCCCCCCACCAATAACAACAACATCAGCTGCCAAAAAAATAATCCCTCGCGTAGTACAACGTCTACTCCAAGTGAGTGGAGATGGATTTCGCATAGCAGATTACCATCTTAAACGCATGTTCGGAAACTCTATCTACATATATACGAATCATCACGAACTGGATGGATGCCGTTCATTCTTCCAATATAACCGTTTGTCATTTACCACATACCCCTTATCGAGTACCGCTTGCAGATGTACTTTCTGGTCACTACTCTGCAGTCATGAAGGAGATTGCAATGAAAGAACGAAAAGAAAAAATGGCTGAAAGAATTGCAGTGTATCAGCAACAACGGGGCTTCACTCTGCTCGAGTTGCTGATTGTGATGGCTATTATCGGCATTCTTTCAGCAATTGCTATCCCCGCTTATCGCGATTATATAATTCGCGGAAAAATTACCGAAGCTACGTCAAATCTTGGTGATATGAGAATAAAACTTGAACAATTCTATCAGGACAATCGCACGTATGTCGGAGCTTGTGTTGGGGGAACGGTTGCCCCTTTGCCTACCGGCAGCAATGCACAAGCATTTGCTTATAGTTGCCCAACGTTGACCGCGGCAGCATTTACGGTGCGCGCACTTGGGATCGCAGGTGAGGGCATGACAGGTTTTGACTACACGATTGATCAAAGCAATGCAAAAGCCACTGTATCGGTTGCAACCGGCTGGACATTAACAGGAGGCTGCTGGGTTACCAAAAAGGATGGATCATGTTAATTGCGCATAAAACTTCGTCATGCGAACGAGGGTTTACATTGATCGAACTGATGATCACGCTTGGCGTCTTCGCAGTACTAACTATTTTAGCGCTCCCAAGCTTTAATCAATGGATCGCCAATACCAAAATTCGTAGCACGACTGAAAGTATTCTAGCAGGCTTTCAATTGGCGCGGACGGAGGCAGTACGTCTGAATCGAGGTGTACGGATGACGCTAAACGCCGACACCAGTTGGTCGGTCACTGAGGTGATCTCTGGCATCGTGGTTCAAACACGCCCATCTGCTGAGGGATCAGCAAATACCACCATGGCCGTTACTCCTGTTACTGCAACCACAGTCGATTTCAACGGCCTGGGTCGGGTTACTAACCTGACTCCAATTACACAAGTTGATGTGGATAGTACGGTCATTCCTGCTGCTGAAACTAAGGAATTACGAATCACGATTAATACCGGGGGGACAGCACGTGCGTGTGATCCATCACATCCCTCAAGCGACCCGAGAGGATGCTAAGGAGCCATGATGAACATTAAATTACAAAAAAGACAGAAAGGGTCAATGCTTCTGGAAGCATTGATCGCTATCCTGATTTTTTCCATGGGCATACTTGCGTTGATGGGCATGCAAGTCACAGCGATCAATACTGTAGCTGAATCCAAGTATCGTTCCAATGCAGGCTTTCTAACAAACCGGATCATCGGCCAAATTTGGGCTGACCGAGCAAATATTGGCACCTATGCATGTAATCCTTGTACCACTAGCGGGGGCAATGTCGACACCCGTGCCTGGGCAACCGAAATCCAGAGTGGGGCGCTGCAGTTACCCGGAGTAACCGATGCGGCAAACCAGCCAACCATCACGCTAGGAGCAAATAATCAGGTCCAGGTGCAAGTATTCTGGCAGGCACCGAACGCGACTGCCCAGCGCAACCATTTAGTGATTGCTTATATCAATGGATAAAACAAACACAATGATAGCAAAACACAATTTGCCGCACCGAGCTGCGGGATTTAGCCTCGTGGAGCTAATGGTAGGGGTGATTATTGCCATAATCGGCTCGATCGTAATTTTCCAGGTATTCGCAGTCTCCGAAAATTACAAACGCACCTCTGTTGCAGGAAGCGATGCACAGCAAGGTGGCGTAATCGCCCTGTACTCAATTGAACGCGAACTGCGTATGGCAGGATTTGGCATAAATGATACAACGTTTCTGGGTTGCAACGTACTTGCATACAATGATACTCGCGCACCCACGAATTTTAATTTTGCATTACAGCCCATCCTTATCACCCAAGGCGCGGGTAACAATGCAACTACCGGCGTTGGGACGGCCTCCGACACCATCACCGTACTCTATGGAAACTCCACGAATGGTTTGGCCTCTGTCCAGCAAGTCCAAAACATGGCCTCAACGACAGAAGACTATAAGGTAAGCAACCGATATGGTTTCCGGGTAAATGATTTGATTGTTGCCGCCGAGGGCGGGCTCAACTGTACGCTTGCTCAAGCATCTGCGCTACCAACTGGGGGTCTTGCGGACACCATAACTCACGATGATAGTGTCGACTTCAACCAAACAGGGGGACTCGGCGTTGTATACACTTCGAATGCCTTGATTTATAACCTTGGTCCAGCGCCGACTCTGAATGTTTATTCAATTATAAACAATACACTTAACGTGCAATCGCTTCTTACATTAGCGACCGTGAACATTGCCGATAACATTGTCAACCTGCAGGCAGTGTACTGCAAAGACCTTGTTAACACCCCACCCACCACCTTTACTACCTGTGATGCGCTCGCCCCTGCAACTTGGGACCAAGCAGCTGTGGTGCGCATCGGCTTGTTGTCTCAAAGCGCCAGACCTGAGCGTGATTGCAACGTAACGGCCAGTAGCAACATCCCCTGGTCGGGCGGCACATTTGATGTTTCGACCGTCCCTAATTGGAGCTGCCACCGCTTCCATGTATTTCAGACAACGGTACCTTTAAGAAATTTAATCTGGACATTCTGATGCAGAATTATTACGGACAACTTCAATCAAAAAGATCGGGCTCTCCTCGGAAGCAGCAAGGTGTGGTGTTATTCATCGCACTAATTGTGCTAGTAGCGATGTCACTTGCCGGAATTGGAATGTTACGTTCGGTAGATACCGGCAACTTGATTTCCGGCAACCTTGCCTTCAAACAGGCCACACTCAATGCAAGCGACCTCGGTCTAGAAACCGGTTTTCAATGGCTGCTAACGCAAGCTGGAACGACAGCGCTCGACGCCAATATCGTTGCAAGCGGCTATTATGCGAACCCTCCAGCGAATGATGCCACACTAGATTGGACCAACATTGCCAATTGGGGTGGATCTGTCGTACTAGCTACGGATGCTGCAGGGAATACTACTCGCTACATTATCCATCGCCTGTGTCCTGGTGTAGGTACTGTAACTGGCCAAGTTTGCGCGATTAGCACCACCTCAGGCACAGCTGGAGGAGGAAGTAGCTCGGTTGGATCAACGGTGTTTACTAGTACTAACTCGGTTTATTACCGCATCATGGCAAGGGTAGATGGCCCGCGCAATACTTCAAGCATTACAGAAGCGCATATACAGATAACCATATGAAATATATTCACTTATATTCCCCATTTTTTGGGGGTGATAACCAAGCAGCAAGGAGGGCATCATGAATATCCTACTTAAAGCAAAACGTTTAACTCGTGTAGTCTCATACGTTTTCTTCGGAACGGTCATAGGCTTTGCGCTTGGATTTGCGCAGCTTGCGTATGCTGAAGTAGCAGACCTTGCCGGAGCTCCCCTTACCACCTCAGCGACATCAGTTGTAAAACCGAATGCTACCTTCATTCTGGATGATTCTGGAAGTATGGGTTGGAGTTATACACCAGATTACGTAAACGATAGCCAAGGCAGCGGAAGAGTAGCGGCTTGTTATGATGGAGGCAGCGATATTACGGGCACCCCGGATGCATGTACAGAAGGAGATGTACCCTGGATGAGCCCGGATTTTAATACCCAGTATTACAACCCGGAGTTCACTTTTAATTCGCCCGTGAATTCCGATGGCAGCAGCCTGCCTAGCATGGGTTCTCCCTGGACTTCGGTGCCAAAAGATGGATTTGGTGTCCAGACTTCCACCATAACCAATCTTGTCACAGGCTTTCCTGATTTTAATTGGTGTGACAGCACGGCAACTATTTGTAGGCTGAATGCGGATTACACGTATCCCGATGCCACTTATTACGATGATCAAAATATAACTGGCGCACCTTACTTCTACCGTATTGTACCCAGCGAACATTGCATTACGGCCGAGTTAACGAACTGTACTGCTAGCGCTACTCCTACCGGATCGTTTACTTTTCCTGCAAAAGTACGCTGGTGTGATAGTGCGGAACATACCAATTGCCAGGCGCGACATGTGGGTAACTTTATCTATCCCAAGTACTTAGGCTCAGTGAACCCAGGTTCAAGTGGGGTGCCCGTGACAGCTGCAACCGGAACCGTACGAATTCTGAGTTCTGGTTCCAATGCTTCTGTAAACAT
>QIFK01000201.1 GCA_003230615.1 Nitrosospira sp.
GCGATTTCTGGATATAAAAATCTAAACTAAGAGTAATATTTTGCTGCCGAAGATTAGCTTCAATTATGCTTACTTTTATTGCCTGCAAAATTATGTAAGCTCATTGAGCAAAAAAGGTCTCCCCAAACCAAAGCCTTGCGCGAAATCAACTTCAATTTCTCGCAATTTGGCAACAACATCATCGGTTTCAACCTGTTCTGCAACAGTCTGAATACCTATCGTGTGCGCAACCCTGTTTATTGCCGTAACCTTGGCAAGATTGATTGGATCCTGAAACATAAAGCAAACCATGTTTCCATCAATTTTCAAAAAATCAATCTTCAAATTTCTCAGTAAATCAAATGAAGAAGGATCGCGACCAAAACTACACAATGCGATACGACAACCGCAGCCCCTAATTTCTGAAACAAACGTTGAAGCATCTGTAAGACTTGACGATACGTCCGATTCCTCCACTTCAAAACAAATCATCTCTGCAGAAACCCCAGTCTCCTGTAGTTGATCTCGAACAAAACTAGGAAAATCTGAGTCACAGATCGTATCTTTCGCTACATTAATGAAAAATATTGACCCCGGTGTCAATTGGTGGGAAGTAAGCCACTGCAGTACGTACCTCACAACCCATCGATCTAAACGAGGCATCATTTTATACTTCTCAACAAAAGGTAAGAATGTGCCCGGTGGTATCAAATTGTCTTCTTCCTCAGACATTCGAATCAGAATTTCATGGTGAGTGCACATGTTTACACTTTGTTTCATGGGTATGATTGCTTGACAAAACAGACAAAATTTATCTTCTTCAATTGCCTGAGTTACACGGCTTGCAGAAATATCCCATTCAGAGTCTTTCTCTCCCAAATCACGACTTAACAGCTTATCTTCCATAGATTTATTTTTCTCGTAGTAGTGATACTATCTGATAGTGGTAAATTCCTACTCTGTGCCACCCTGTAGCAGTAAATCCACTCATATTATATAACATATAGTAACTTGCCTAAAAATATTGAATCTAAATTATGGGAAATACAATTTTCACTTTCAAATTGTGCCTATTCAATCAACATAAGTTGAAAGTGATTTTCTTACACACCAGAATTTCCATAGATTACTTTTTGTTACAAAAAAGCTTCTTGCCCTACCCCTATCAGTCGTAGTGACAACTATTTGATTAATACTGCCATTTCTGAGTGCTCCTAGTAATGGTAAAAACCAATTTACTTCCATTTTTTTCAAACTATCGCGCCAACCATAGGCATCCCCATATTGGGATTTTCCATGCAAGGAATTAAGAAAAACAAGATGTTTACCAGATGTATTCGATTGCTGCCATGTCGCAACATTTGTCGGAAGCCCTGCGTAATCCGTTCCGCAAGCCAACGCTAAAGCACAAGGGAAAACATCATTGCTCCACACATGAGTATAAGGAGAACTGACTAGCTTTGGCATAATACCACCGCCCCAGAACCAAATGCTGTTAACTGCTAGCTCTCCACGCTCTTCCCTAGCCTGGTTGAGAGGATGCTCGTGTAATAACATTTGGATTTCGTTTAAAACTCCTCTCCAGAACATATTCTCCGCACCAAATGGTAGAAAATTATTAATATTTTTGTTAGTAATTTCACTGAGCTCGTGAGTATGAATAATAGGTGTTTTCGCCAAACACAAATACCAACGGTCAGAACATAGGGGAAGCAAGACCATGTTTCTACGTTCTTCACTGAATTCGTACGATGAAAAATGAATATCATCCTCAGCAAAATGCATGTTAATGTCATTGACAAATTGGCTAGCTTCTTCTGGCGAAATGCAGAAAACACGGCTATCAGCCAATACAACTTGATCATTTTCAACTCGCAAATGCACTGGATCAGCCCGCAACCAGTAACCATTTTCTACTTGCATATTTCCTATTTTATCTGCTTGCAACGTGATAGAGGCCACCGGCCAATCCTGCTGTTTCTCCACGCTGAAGGTACGACACAACCATGCTTCAACTCCTTGTGATTCATTCTCAGACTGCAAGCTCTTTGCCAGAAGTGTTTCAATTGCGGGCAATGATAAATCCCGGTAAATTTCTGGGGACATAGCTTCTGGCCAGAATAAATTGGGAACAAAAAGATGTATGTTCATTGAGAGATAATACAAACAAACAGAATCTTAATTTGAGCAGGTGGGGAAAAAACTTAGCATACGTGGCCTATAAAAACCAGATTTCTGCACTAACTCTATTATAGTTTGTAGATAGTCAATAAACGACTAAGGTCAGCAATCGAACTCATAGCAAAAATGGGCGCTCATAAAAACGAAACTTTTTTGAACAATAAGCCATAATAATGGCTGCAACAAGCAAAATATGTGATAAATACGTCAATAGATTGGATCTTTAGAAACACTTTCCTCAGCCACCTGCAACGGTCATCTGTTTAATTAATAGTGAACCACATTGTTTAGATCCACGCACTACCACGTCGCTTCCAATAGCAGAGATGCCAAGCAACATATCCTTCAGGTTGCCGGCGATAGTAATTTCTTCTACTGGGTAACGAACTTCGCCACCCTCTACCCAATAACCTGCTGCACCCCGGGAGTAATCGCCTGTAACGGAATTAACACCATAACCAAGAAGCTCAGTCACTAATAACCCTTTGTCCATTTTCTTGAGTAATTCAGAAAATTCCAGAGGTGTACCGTTATTTATAATCAAGTTATGATTTCCGCCGGCATTTCCAGAAGTGCGAAGCCCTAACTTGCGCGCTGAATAACTACCAAGAAAGTAACCCTGTACCACCCCATTTTCGATGACCTTGCGCTCAATGGTTGCCACACCTTCATCATCAAATATACCACTAGCTAAACCTTTTTTTATATATGGCAATTCAAGAATCTGAATGTCTGGTGCAAACACTTCCCTACCAATGCTATCTAATAGGAAAGATGACTTTCGAAAAAGACTACTGCCACTTATAGCACTAACAAAATGTCCTATTAAGCCCGAGGCAACGGGTGCTTCGAACAAAACTGGTACCTCGCAAGTGACTATTTTTTTTGCTCCTAGGCGCGCCACGCTCCTCATCCCTGCTCTCTTACCAATACTTTCAACCAATTCCAGGTCATCTGCGTCCCTTGCCACACTGTACCAATAGTCACGCTGCATGGAGTCATTTTGACCAGCGATCACTGCACAGCTGATACCATGGCGAGAAGTTGGATAACCACCCATGAATCCAGAACTATTTGCGTAAACAAACTGTGATTCACTTAACGAAATGCAGGCCCCCTCAGAGTTGACAATTCGCTTATCAACTTTAAAAGCAGCTGCCTCACAAGTCTTGGCAAGTTGTATTGCCTCCTCTACTGGCAAATTCCACGGATAGTACAAATCAAGATCGGGGAACTCCTGTGCTAGTAGGGCAATATCGGCTAACCCAGCACAATCGTCCTCAGCAGTGTATCTAGCTATAGAAAGGGCTGCAGCTACAGCATCGCCTACAGCCTTTGAGGAGAAGTCTGAAGTACTAGCATGACCACGCTTCTGATCTATATAAACTGTGACTGATAACCCCTTATCACGATTGTATTCAATTGTCTCCACCTCACCCTTCCGTACTGTTACATTTTGACCGAAGCCATCTGACACATCGGTCTCGCAACTGCTTGCGCCGCCCTTCCTAGCGCGATCCAAAATATCACTTGCTATCTGCTGGAGTGTTTCAGCTGGATAAGAAAAACGTGGAGAATGCATAGCAAATGTCGCCTATGTGTTGAATTTAAAGAAAATTAATCTTACGAAAATGCTGAATCGTAATGTCTACTTACCTACCCTGAAAAACTTTTGGGCAAGTCTAAATGGGATTTAGAACTAAAGGACGCTATGATAGCAGCTTCTTACTCCCACAATGAACAGGTCACCATGCAAAACGATCTGAATAAAAATCTTGAACAAAACACTACGGCCAGCAAAACCTGCATTAAAAAGGAAATGCATGCATTACAGAAAATTGGTGAACGATTAGTTGAGCTTAATCCTAAGCAATTGGCAGAGTTTTGCTTACCAGATACATTAATGGATGCAATAATCACAGCTAAGCAAATACATAAACACGGGGCCCGCCGTCGGCAAATACAATTTGTCGGCAAATTGATGCGCGAAATAGATATCGAACCAATTCAGGAAAAGCTTTCTACTTGGAATGGTATCTCTCTGCAACATACTGCATGGACGCACTTAGTAGAACGTTGGCGCAATTGCTTGCTGAAGGATGAACATGCCCTCGCTGAATTTGGACAACAATACCCTGCCGCTGATCTGCAACGCATACGAACCCTCACGAGAAACGCTCACAAAGAGAAACACTCCAACAAACCACTCAAAAGTTTTCGCGCCCTATTTCATGAGTTACAAATAAGTATCCCGGAAACTTCCAAACAAAATGATACAGTCATAAGATAAACAATCCAGATCTAAAAATGAATTCCTAATAAGCATGGTATCGATCAATTCTAGGAAATCCTGCTGCTGACCTACTCCTCAATCAATCCCTGTCCCTGCAAATGACCACTATACCCACCGACCTATTACCCAGCATTGTAATTGAAACTGGGGATCACCCAACTCACACTATTCTATGGATGCACGGTCTTGGTGCAGACGGAAACGATTTTGTTCCCATCGTCCGCGAACTCAATCTACAATCCAGTATCCATACTCGTTTTGTGTTTCCCCATGCGCCGATGCAATCGGTGACTATTAATGGTGGGTCTATGATGCGTGCGTGGTATGACATATCCAATCAAAGCTTGAGTAGCTGTGAAGATGTAGCCGGTATACGTGCCTCACAATTTGCAATAGAAACACTGATCAGCCGGGAAAAGAAGAACGGTATTAGACCAGAAAATATCGTGCTTGCGGGCTTTTCACAAGGAGGCGTAATGGCACTTCATACTGGCTTACGCCATCCGGATAAGCTTGCTGGCATTATGGTGCTATCGTGTTATTTATCAATGGCAGAAACGCTTGCGACAGAAGCTCATCAAGCCAATTCATCTACTCCTATTTTTATGGCACATGGTCATAATGACCCAGTCATACCTCTAGAGCTAGCGACATTATCAAATCAACAATTGCTTGAATTAGGCTATTGTGTGAAATTGAATGTGTACCAGATGGAACATTCAATTTGTATTGAAGAAATTGCTGATATCAGCAAATGGCTAAAACAAGTATTAATATAATTTGGAAGAGATTTTCAATCTTACTGTTTGGGATGTCTCTTTTGTGATGGATCTGTGACAAACCCGATGCGTATTAATCCAGATTTTGCAGCAATCGACATCACTTGTGCCACATGCTCATAAAGAACATGCCCGTCGGCACGTATATGTAGTTCTGTCTTTGGGTCCTGCTTGACCTTCTCAGAAAAACGTGACGTTAACTGTATTAGTGCAACCGGCTCACCATTCCAGTAGAGACTTGCATTATCTCGAATTCCGAGTTCAATATGCTCGGGTTTCGTGATATTTGGACTACTTAATGCTTTTGGTAAGTCTACCTTGACTGAATGTGTAAGCAACGGTGCAGTAATAATGAAAATTACCAACAAAACTAACATTACATCCACCAGCGGCACCACATTAATCTCAGCCATTGGCACCTGATTCCCACTACGATCCATGCTGCCAAATGCCATTACTTTCTCCCTTCAACAGGAGGTACTACTCTTAGCGATCGCACTTCACCTGCTGAACTATTAGTCTTGGCGCCAACAGAGATTAGCGCGAAAAGATCGTGAGCAAAAGCATCCAAGCGTGCCAGCCATATACGATTACGGCGTACAAATGCGTTATATGCCAAAACTGCTGGAATCGCTACGGCTAATCCCAGTGCGGTCATGATAAGAGCCTCACCCACCGGACCAGCCACTTTATCTAACGTACCCTGACCAGAAAGACCAATTTGTACCAGTGCGTGATAGATGGCCCATACGGTACCAAACAAGCCGATATATGGTCCTGCAGAACCAGCTGAAGCTATCACCGTGAGCCCGTTTTCTACACGAGTAGCTTCCTGGTCGATACCGTTGCGCAATACGCGAGATATAAACTCGCTTGCGCCGCCCGCTGCTGCAAGTTTCTGCAAACCATGCTTTTCCGAATCAACAGCAGCATCCAGTGCAAACCGTGCAAGTTGAGCAAAAGCATTATTAGTTGAACTGCCATTTAGAGTAGTGTCTACCTCCTGCAACGAGTCAGCACTCCAGAAACGCTTGAGAAAAGTCTCTGTACGTCTCCCTTCTAGAAAATTAGCAATACTCTTGGTGAGAATAAGATACCAACTCGCCACCGAGAGCATGAGCAATAACACAAGTACGCTGATACCAACACCATCGATCTGGGTAAGAAAATGGGCAAATCCAAGTCCATGCTCCATAATATTAGTTCCCTTGTAGTACAAAATTAAAAGGTTGTAACGCAACCGCCCGTACCGGCTGCCCGTTTCGCAGTGAAGGGTTGCATCGCCAGGTTTTTACTACAGCCAAGGCTGCCTCATCAAGACGTTTGTAACTACTACTCTCTGCTACACTTGCAGTGTCCACGTGGCCACTTTCATCCAATTCTACTCGTAGCACTAACTTACCTTCCTCACCAAGTCGCCGTGAAAGTGGCGGATAATCTGGTGGCGTCAATTCGGGGCATGTAACTGACAGCTCCGCAGACAGAGTAATTGGTCCAGTCGGTGCCAGCATAGGTGCTGGCTCTGGGACTGGCACTTCTACCACTTCGACCGGTGGAGATGGTGGTGCAATCACCTCAGCCTCAGATAACTCTGGAGCTTCGGAAACAGGCTGCTGCGGTTGCTGCTTCTGTACTAGTCTGGGCTTGGGCTTGGGCTTTGACGGAAGTAAAGGTAAATCAAGTTTACGCACCTCTTCAACTTTGGATGCTGTGACGAAATTTACAAAAATTTTCGCAATCTGTTCAGGTGGAGGAATCAATCGATGAATCCATAAAACGTAAAGCAGAGCACCATGGACCGCAAGAACAAAAAGCATGCCTGGTAAAAAGATAGGGTTGAGCTTAGCCACCATATATTCTGAAAATACCTACCACATTTATAAATAGTAAATCTAACTAAGAATGAGTCGTATCCCACTTTAGGAATTTTACCACTTAATTTGGATGTCCACATTTTTAGAATGCAAAAAATGATAAGAAATTGCTTCTCTTTAATAACTATATAGCCTCCTGATTAATTTTCATACTATTTAACAATAGCTTAGTCAGATAAATGCTACTTCACAACTCAGCAAATTATCGTAGAACAACATCAATTAGTAATAAAATTTCTAATTTGATATTGACTTCGTAGTCAACATTACACAAATAATAGGAATAACTAGCATTTCAAGTGTCCACGAAAATTCAATAAACCATAATTCTTCTATCTATATCAAATACCTATCTACGTATGCATCCTCCTTATTTCTTAATTTTTAGTTTAGGGAATTTTAGTGAGCATACAATCATGCACTTGCAGGCTTAGCTAAATATAAATTCTCAGCAGCCTGTAACCCTTTATCAATTCTGTTATAAACTGCCCCAGCATTCTGAAGGAATTTGCTATTATTAAAAGTGAAAATCAAATCATCTCCACAAACTATAGGCAAATCGTCTGGCTACCCAAGAGGAAATTTCTAACTTTCTGATCGAATTCGAGCGACGTGCTTATAAAAAGGTTCTATTTTCGGTGCGTGACGAACAGGTGGCACTGGATATCGTTCAGGACTCTATGATGAAACTTGTAGAGAATTATGCTTCCAAGCCGAAGGAAGAACTTCCTCTTCTTTTCCAACGCATTCTGCAAAACACCACTCACGATTACTACCGGCGGCAGAAAACCCGCTCGTTATGGACCACACTGTTTTCTTCTTTTGCTCCTAAAGATCAGGAAAATGAGAATGAAGATTACGATCTACTGGAAACTCTGCCGATAAAGAAAGAATCAAATTCCAGCAATGACCCATATGAGCAACTGGAACAATCACAACTTGTTAATTATATTGAAGAAGCAATAACGACTCTGCCTGCACGTCAACGTGAAGCTTTTCTATTACGTTACTGGGAAGAGATGAATGTCGCTGAAACCGCAGCCATAATGGGATGTTCGGAAGGGAGCGTTAAGACTCACTGCTCTCGCGCAGCCCATACGCTTGCTGCTATACTTAGAAAAGATGGAATAGAACTATGAATGAATCTAAGCTGGGGAATAAAATAGCACAATTGCTAAACCGCAGTCTGGGCGATATCGAGCAGCATACATTGAATCGTCTCCAGTCAGCGCGCAGAGCTTCCCTTGAAAAAAATTACCGCGTGGCTGAAACTTTAGTAACCGCTGGTGACAGCCCTACTATCCGCGGGGAAAACTCCTCGTATTTCAATGCCAAAAACCTAATATCACTGGTTACCCTACTATTAGTTTTGGCAGGTGTCTCCTACTGGCAAACCCTCCAATATGGTGACGAAAATGAGGAAATTGATATAATGCTACTAGCCGACGACCTGCCAGTTAATGCTTATCTCGACAATGAATTTGATGTATGGCTAGACTCCTAACGCTAGCACTTTGGCTATACTTTTCACTCCCAGCTTACGCGCAATCTGAACCCGGTCGATCTTCTTGGGCAAGATTAAGCCCTCAGGAAAAGCAAATCCTGGCACCTCTTGCTAAAGATTGGGACAGGATGGGCCCTGCAAAAAAACAAAAATGGCTTGGTGTCACCAAACGCTACCGTAGCATGGATCCTTTGGAGCAACAGCGTATACAGACGCATATTCGTGATTGGGACTCACTTACTCCAGATCAACGCAAACAAGCGCGGAAGAAATACCAAAAAATAAAAAAACTACCTCCTGAAAAACGCCTTGAAATTAAAAAAAAATGGCGAAAATACAAAGAAGCATCAAAATCTAGGAGAAAAAACCTAAAGTAGCAATCGTAAGTGTATATAACATTCTGATTCTGACTCTTACTAATCCGTCACTTTGATATGCATTAGTATTAATATTGCGAGGAGCACCGCCCTCTGAATGAACTACCCCAAAACAATTGAAAACCCTATACCCGGATTCTGGCGGCGAATACTAAGTATGACTTACGAATTGTTACTATTAGTTGCAGTTCTGTTTATTGCTGGCCTCATATTTCATCTCATATTCCATGATACGGATTCACCTTTTTTTAAAATAGCTTTTCAGCTCTATCTGTTAAGTGTGGCTGGCATTGATTTAATTTGGTTCTGGACACATGGTGGCCAAACTCTGGCAATGCAGACCTGGAAACTGCGAGTAATTAGTGCTAATGGAAAGAAAATTAGCATGCTGCAGGCAATTGCACGCTACCTTTTTGCAGTAACTAGTATCTCTTTTTTTGGATGCGGAATACTCTGGGCGCTATTCGATCGTGATCGCCAGTTTCTATATGACAGACTGGCAGGTACTAGAATCATAAATGTAGAAGGATGAAACAAGAATTAGTGACTACAGTTGCTAAATGATAAAATAAATGTGGAGACTCACAAACAAAACCCTCATCACATAGTTCCTCCTACCGTCAACCCATCTATTCGTAACGTTGGCTGACCTACTCCTACCGGCACACTCTGGCCTTCTTTACCGCATGTGCCAACACCTGGGTCAAGCGACATGTCGTTTCCTATCATGGCAACACGCTTGAGGACGTCAGGACCATTGCCGATAAGGGTTGCACCCTTTACTGGATAAGTAATTTTCCCGTCTTCTACCATGTAGGCTTCTGCAGCAGAAAAGACAAATTTTCCACTGGTGATATCTACCTGTCCGCCACCAAAATTTACCGCATACAAACCATGTTTCACCGAAGAAATAATGTCCTCAGGACTACTGTCACCATTTAGCATATAGGTGTTGGTCATGCGCGGCATGGGAATATGAGCGAATGACTCACGTCTACCATTGCCAGTCACAGACGTATTCATTAGCCGCGCATTCAAGCTGTCCTGTAAATAACCTTTGAGTATGCCATTTTCGATCAGCATTGTGCATTGAGTGGGATTACCCTCATCGTCAATGTTTAATGATCCACGTCGTCGAGCAATTGTGCCATCATCTACTACTGTTACGCCATCAGCTGCAACACGCTCGCCAATGCGCCCAGAGAATGCAGAATTACCCTTACGATTGAAATCTGCTTCGAGCCCGTGACCAATGGCCTCGTGTAATAATATTCCCGGCCAGCCAGCTCCTAGTACCACCGTCATAACCCCGGCTGGAGCAGGTTTTGCGCCCAGATTAACAACCGCCTGATGTACTGCTTTCTCTGCGTAATCACGTAAAACGCTATCAGTAAAATAGGCATAATTAAAGCGTCCGCCACCGCCAGCTACGCCTTGTTCGCGAAGACCGTTTTCCTCGACAATAACCTGCAGTGAAACTCGTACCAGTGGTCGAACGTCTGCAGCCATTAACCCATCGCTTCGCGCTACCAGTATCACCTCGTATTCCCCAGCAAGAGAAGCTATCACTTGGATAACACGATTGTCGATCGATCGGGCATAGCCTTCTAATTTTTCCAACAGCATTACCTTGTCCGTATCATTTAGACTGGCAATGGGATCCTGAGGCATGTAAAGCCTATGCCCATGCCCTTCACATCGCTTGACTGCCTGTACCGAATGTGACATTCCCTGCCTAGCTATGGCACGTGTAGCCTGTGCCGCCGAAGTAAGCGCAGGCATACTAATATCATCGGAGTAAGCAAATGCCGTCTTATCACCACTTACTGCTCTTACACCCACGCCCTGATCAATGTTGAAACTACCAGATTTAACAATACCTTCCTCCAAAACCCAGCCCTCTGCACGGCTATACTGGAAATAAAGGTCGGCATAATCTACATGATGTGTAAGTATTTGTCCGAATACCTGTTGCAATCTAGCTATATTTATTTCGTATGGCGTTAACAAACAACGATCAGCCATATTGAAAAGTTCGTTAGGCTCGGTAACAAGTTCTGTAGCTATGACACCTGGATTCATTTTCTTATCTGTAAAGAAACAATATTCATAACGAAAGATTAGCTTAGTTTAGCAGAAATGCAAAGTACGATGTTTTAGTGCGGGCAAGCTGTTTCGAACTCCAGCCTGATAACCTTGGTTGATATTTGCAAGTACTACTCCTGACCCTTGTGGCAGGTGATCGAGTACAATCCCCCAAGGATCAACGATCATACTGTTACCGTAAGTTTCACGTCCATTAACGTGATGGCCACCCTGAGCAGGTGCAATCACGTATGCCAAATTTTCAATTGCACGAGCACGAATCAGTGTTTCCCAATGAGCCTTTCCAGTGGTTGCTGTGAAAGCTGCTGGTGCGAAAATGACATCCACTTTTCCCATCGAGCGATAAAGCTCTGGAAAACGTAAATCGTAACATATGGAAAGACCAATACAACCAAACGGTGATTCTAGCGTAACGACTTCATTACCTGCTTCAATGGTTTTTTCTTCAGCATAACGCTCTTTACCTAGCTCAAGACTAAATAGATGCATCTTGTCATACCGAGCAACTTGCCTACCAGAGCTATCATATACTAAACAACTGTTTCTTATCTTATCAGGCTTGGATGACACTAGCGGTACAGAACCTCCCACAAGCCATATACCATGACGTTTAGCAGTTCCGCTTAGAAACTCTTGTATCGGTCCACTACCAGCTTCTTCACGCACTGTTACCTTGTCTGCGTCTTTCATGCCCATAATGCAGAAATATTCTGGAAGTGCTACCAGCTTTGCTCCCTTGGTTGCAGCTATATCAATCAGCCGCGCAGCCTCTTTCAAGTTGGCAGGCACTTTGGGTCCAGCTGTCATCTGGATGGCAGCAACACAAATTTCACAACCAGACGTTTTCCTAGAGTTAAATGGGGCGAGTGTTGAATCTTTAGACATTATTCTCAATTAGTAAGTTACAATTTAATTATTCATGGTAAACAGCGTAAGGACGAGATACCGGCTGTGTAAACCTCGATCAACCATGCTAACTTCTAACCGTCCGTATTATTGTCTAATTCCTGTAGTCAACTGTGATTTTCAGCGCAACTTGGTTACGATAGGATCCTCCCAAGTACCGGTAATGCTGTATTCATTAGCTGTAATGGGACCTTTCTGTTCCTTATTTACGATCATGGTTGCAATGTCAACGACCGGGGCGACCAACCCCAGTGAAGGAATAACTGTGACATGTAGATTATAGGTTTCCTCGGACAGATCTACTTTCCCATCCATTTCAACCTCTGCTGCAGGCCCCTTAATCCTGATGTCATCGGTGATCGCCTCACCACGCGTGATACTAGCACTGCCGGAGAGTTTGTCAAAACCAAATCCGTCACCGAAAACATCACGAAAATCTAATACAGCCCTCCTTGGCAGGGATCGCAGATCAAAAATACCAAATAATTTACCAATGCCTAACTCAAATTTTGGAAATTGCCCATTCTTAGCCCGCACCTTAATTTTACCGGACAGCGTCTTATAATCAATTGATTGAGGGCCGCCAAGCCATGAGAGCACACCTTCAAGGCTGCCACTACCCCGTTTAACTCGATCAGGATAACCAAGGCTCGTCAAGAACTTATTGATATCACTTACTTCTAGTTTAATATTCATCTGAGTGCGGGGAGAAGAAATCTGGTTTTGCCATATTCCATCCGCCACAAGCGAGCTGTCATGATTGACAATATATAGTTTTTCGATTTCCCAGTTCTGATCTTGCTGACTTGCAATTAATTCAAGCTTACCTAGTTGTTTCTCACTGATGGTAAGTTTATCTACCACCACGTCAAGCGCAGGAAAGCTCTTTTGCTGTTGCTGTTGCTGTAGCTTTGCTATCTTCGGCTCGGTTGGATAAACAGCGGGCACAATCAACCTTTTCAACCGCGCAAACACTTTGCCCTGATTGTGTGGGTGCCAGTTGACTTTACCGTCAATTTCTCTGCTCAAAATAGTAGAGCGCCATTCTCTGCTATTCAGGTTGGCATCCAACGCGACATCGTTAAAACGTCTACCAAGAAAATCAAGTACACCAATATGCAGGTTGATTTTTGTCAGTCCTAAAAAAGGCTCATTCTCCTCCTCATTAGCCTCCTCATAAAAATTGGATCGTTTGAATAAATCATGCCACTGATCCAACTTCAGTTTGGGCAATGAACCAACTACTAGCACCCCCGTCTCAGGCAACATCGAAGGTGCTGTGCCGAAACTCAAAATACCACGCCTTACATAATGATCTCTGGCAACATCATGTGAACGCAAGATTTTCGCAGCTACTAGCGCGCCATAGCTTACGTTAAACATTTCCTGCCGTAAGTCTATAGCCTTCCTTTCAAAAAGTAGTGGAATTACATCATCGGCCATCTTGGAAAAAGGCTCAGGAAGATCTGAAGTAATGCCCTGTAACGATGACTCAATAGACACATCTGTCAAGTTGTTGTCGTGAATTTGAAAAACTGCGCGCCAATCAGTGCTCCCATGTAAATACTTTTTCCGTATCTGTAAAGCCTCACTATTAGATCTTTCCTGCGCAAGCTGGTTCAGATTATCAAGATTAGCCTTACCAACTGCTGTCAGGCGTATACCACCGCTTGGCGGGACAGTGGCATTGATCGTTACCGGTCCTCCTAGTATCTGGGCACGAATTTTTTCTGTATTTATATTGGATTCATTGAATGTCAGAATACCGTTTACCTTCTCTAGGTTTACTATATTCTCTACAATTATTTTCTCTATGTAAGGTACTTCTAAACCAAGATCAATCTGATTATTATTAAATTGATAACTACCAGCTAGCTTGATATCGTCAGAGTATGGCAAAGGAATGGAAAGATCGAGCAGCAGTTTTCCATCCCCAATAGCGTTGATAGTTTCAACATTTCTAGGGGTATAACCCTCTATCACATGTTTTGCAGCAAAATTCATAAATTGTTTGGTAGGTCCAGTAGCCACACCCTTAATTTGTAACCTCACATCAGATGCCATCATGTCAGCAATCTGCACTTTCACTTTGCTTAATCTGGTATCAAATGTATTCGCCTGTGAAGCATTAATTTCCATGTAGCTACCCTGAAAGAGTAGATTTGCTGATATATCTTCTATCTTTGGCCATCCTGGGACGTAATCTAGCACCCCCCCCGAGCCTTTCATGCTTATCTGAAAAATACCACCGACATTATTTTTAAAAGGAAATGCAGCCAAGCGTCCCTTGAGGCGCAGCCGTACATCACTCAATTCTCCTGCCACTATCGATTTTTCAATCCATTCATGAATTAATTTATTAATCTTCTTCGGCATATAATGCCCCACATAGCGTGCATCTGCATGCGTAAGATAGCCTATCAAATCAATTTCACCAGGACCATCATGCTCGGTACGATAACTGCCGTGAATGCCCCCGGAAGCATGACTATTTGCGAATGAAATATTGCCAAATTTAATTTCTATAGAATCTTGATCTTTCAAATGCTTCCAACTAGCTTGGCCAGTAAATGTATCGAGCAACAACACCTCCCCCCGGAACACTTCAGGCAAATCTAATCTGACCTTTTGTGAATTAAAATTTAGTGTGCCGCCTTTTTCACTTAAATCTATATTACCGCTAAAACCACTGAATGCTGGCACCGCCTCAAATCTATTCATACCTATATTAATGAACCCTCCTTTCACCTTTAAATGTGCAGGTGCTGACCACGCACCATCCCATTTCGCTCGCATGTCACGAATCTCTCCACGAGGGGACAACCCATTAAGCTGCTCACGTAAAGGTCCGTCTAGGGGGAAATAATCCACCAGATCCACCAAAATTCCCAGGTCTAGCCCATCAACACTCAATTTCCCGCTACTAGGTTTCCCATCATGAGTCCATATTGCTTGCAGTAAAAAATCTACTGGCGACAATACGCGCTCCCCACGAATGGCCGCACCCAATTGATGGGCGAAAAATTCAAAGCCTTTGCCCTTGTTGTTATTTATTTTTTTCCATCCCACTCTGCCTTGAAGGGAAGCGAGATCCAACTCTGGTAGCTCACGTGTTAAGCGTGTTTTAATATTTTCCAAACGCAAATCTGCTGTGATCCGCTTTATTTCTCCTCTATCAAAATTGATCCACATTCGAAGCGCCCCAGTGCCACGCTTGATTTCAGTCGTTCTTAAAAAAGTAAGCCAGGAACGCCAAGCAGCAATATCAGCATAATTTAATTTGACGAATAACTTTCCATACCAATGCTCGGGAATATTCAACAACTCCCCAGTAAAATCTCCACGGACATCCAGCGGTGAAGCAAGTTCAGCAGGAGGAGTGGCACGTACGCCAAAACGATGATGATTTCCACGATTTTCCAAATGTAAACTAACTGCTTTTAATTCCAATAACGGCGCACCACGTTTTTCGTCGTGCCAGAAAATATGGGCATTAACTACATCAACATGTCTCTGGTACAGCAACCAAGTTAGAAAACCATTCTGACTTGCAGTCTGCTCTCTACCAAGTGAAATGCCTGCTACATAAAGCACCCCTTTAGCATCGCGGTATACAGTAAGATTGGGCTGGTCAATCTTAATTTCATGAAAGTGCAGCTCACCGTACAACAATGAACGCCACGAAGGTGTGGTCTCTAGTCTATTTAGCAAAAGTGTAGGATTACCCTCTTTGTCGTATACCTGTACCTTACGTAGTACCAGATGGGGGTGTAAACCATCCCAGTCTGCGCTAATTGATCCTATAGTTACACGTTGTCCAGCAGCCTGAGTGATAGCAGAAGCGATGTCTTGACGGTAATATTCAATGTCAGGTAGTAGCCAATATCGCAACGTCAACAGCAACAGACTTACACAGACTGCTAAGATAAACAGACACGACGTCAGAAACCGGAACAAGAAGCCACTACGCCGCACAAGAGGTAAAATTGCTGACAAGTTCAATAAATTCTTCCAGTTTTAGAGCTGGGAAGGTACGCTCTACTCTGCCCAGACAGGAATGACTAAAATATGCTCTCAGGACTTGACCCAATTGATAAGATGCAATTGTATCTGGGATTGGATACGATAATATTTTCTTCAAGCAATCTTCTGAACAGATTACATGTACACCGATAGAATAACCAGTCTAACAAAATTTATTGTAACTCTGATTCCTCAACCATGCATACAAACAATTACCTTGCTGAAAAGAAAATCCGTTCAAGCCTGACTTTTAGTCGTTATGCACAACGCTTGCTAGAAAGCGAGCCTGAATTGTGGACGAACCTTGTGCAAAACATGCAACATCCTTTCCCCAAGGAGGATATGCAAGCATACCTGAATGCATATCCTAATGTTACAAACGATGCAAGTGCACTCCATAGTGCTCTACGCAACTTGCGAAAGCGAGTAATGCTACATCTGATAGCAAGAGATCTTAGTGGATTAGCAGATCTTTCCGAAGTTATGAAGAGCATGTCGAATTTAGCCGAAATTACCATTTGTTTTGCGCTTGAACGTCATCAAACCTGGCTAGCCAGTTCTGACCGCTATGGCCACCCAAAGGGAAACGAATCTGGAACGAATCAGGAAATGCTAGTGATCGCTATGGGCAAACTAGGCGGCGGCGAACTTAATGTGTCATCAGATGTAGATCTGATATTTTTCTACCCTGAAGATGGTGAAACTAGTGGAGTTAAACCTATTTCGAATAATGACTTTTTTGCCCGCCTAGGCCGCAAGCTAATTACCAGCCTCAATGACGTTACCGCTGATGGTTATGTCTTTCGTGTTGACATGCGCCTGCGTCCCTACGGTGAAAACGGCCCTTTAGTTATGAGCTTCGCTATGCTGAAAGAATATCTTATCACCCAAGGACGTGAATGGGAGCGTTATGCATGGATCAAGAGCCGAGTGATTGCAGGGCCATGTACAAAGATATCAACAATTATGGAACAAATAGTGCAGCCATTCGTATTTCGGAAATATCTTGATTTCGGTGCCTATGAATCTATGCGTAGCATGCACTCGCAAATTCGCCAGGAGGTCAGTCGGCGCGAAATATACGACGATGTCAAACTTGGACCAGGTGGCATTCGCGAAATTGAATTCATCGCTCAAGTTTTCCAATTGATCCGTGGTGGTCGTAACGCAGAGCTACGTATCCGACCCACGCTTGCTATTTTAGAGCTTCTACATGAGAAAGGTCAGTTAGCAAAAAAAGCAGTTGTAGAACTCATGAATGCCTATAATTTTCTGCGTAATCTGGAACACCGTTTACAATATCTCGATGATCAACAAACACAGACATTGCCAAGAAACACAGCAGACCAAATCCTAGTTGCAACTGCTATGGGCTTCCACGACTACGATGGTTTTCTACAAGAACTCGACACCCATAGAATCAACGTAACCCGCCACTTTGAACAAGTCTTTACCGCTCCGAATAAATCAAAGAACCAGAACGCACTGGCATGGCTGTGGCAGAAACCGACTGAAAATAAAGCTGCAGCTGAAGCTGCTGTTACACGACTGGGAACCATGGGATTCTCTGAACCGGAGAAAATCTTTTCACAATTACAAAAATTCCGTAACGGTACTCGCTATCGACAACTACCAAATTCTAGCCAACAAATAATCGATATGTTGATTCCTATCCTGATTGAAGCAGCGGTTAAATTTACACCTGCCGACACTACCCTAGAACGCATATTGCAACTGCTCGAAACCGTGAGTCGGCGTGCTTCCTACCTTTCGTTATTGCTGGAACATCCTCAGGCCCTAGAGCGAATAGCTAAATTAGCTAGTGTCAGCCATTGGGCCATTGAATTTTTATCACAACATCCCATTCTACTGGACGAGTTACTTAATACGACTGACCTACATAGCACACCAGACTGGTCCATAGCCAGAACGAAATTAGCACAGCAGTTAAAAAGCACCAACACCGTTGGAGAGAATGATATGGAGCACCAGATGGATGTGCTACGGTACTTTCATCATTCCAAGGTTTTTCAATTGCTAGCTAAGGATCTTGAAGGATTATTACCTCTGGAAACCTTAAGTGATCATTTGACTAATCTCGCCGATCTGGTGCTTGACACGGTCTTGCACTTAGCCTGGTCAGGGCTAAGAAAAAAATACCGAGGCGACCCTATTTTCGCCATAATTGGCTACGGTAAACTGGGAGGGAAAGAACTGGGTTATGCATCCGACCTTGATATTATTTTTCTTTATGACGATTCTCATCTAGACGCATCGGAAATTTATGCAAAGCTGGGTCAGCGCATCAATTCCTGGCTTACTAGCTACACCTCAGCTGGGCTGCTGTATAAAACAGATTTGCGCCTGCGACCTAATGGCACCAGTGGCCTGCTGGTAAGTTCTATCGAAGCTTTTCGACAATATCAAAGGCAACAAGCTTGGGTATGGGAGCATCAGGCATTAACTCGTGCGCGCTTTGTGGCGGGGAACCACCAAGTAGGTAGAACCTTCGAGCATATCCGAAAGGAGGTCCTATGTCATCAACGTGATTTGGAGAACCTTAAACATGAAGTCCTGATCATGCGGAAAAAAATGCTAGATAGTCATCCTAATCCAACTCGGCTATTTGACATCAAGCATGACCGTGGTGGCATTATTGATATCGAATTTATAGTGCAATATCTAGTTCTTGGCCATGCATGTAACTACCCAGAACTAACGAATAACATTGGTAACATTGCATTGCTTAAACTCGCTAGTAAACTTGGACTCGTTTCTATGAAAGATGCTGAAGCAGTGCTCGAAGCTTACCGTGAATTCCGGCTAATGCAACACCAGCTAAGATTGAATCCCGATTCGGGCCAAACAAGCACACAAATAACAGGAAGAAGGCCACAGAAATTTGTACGAATCGAGATAGGTTGTCTACAAAATGCACGTATAACAGTACTGCAATTATGGAAAAAGATATTTGGTGTGTAGTTCCATCTGAAAATAAAAATTCACTTTCCTGCCTGGGGTCCTCCTTCTAACCAATACATCGTTAGCTCTCCTTTTCCCTTGACTGTAACTTTGTGTGGACCATCAAACTGATAGCGATTACGAAGTCGATTATAGGTGACGGTATCTACCTGGATTTTTCCAGAAACACCATAAGTAGATAAACGGCTAGCAACATTTACTGTATCGCCCCACAAATCATATACAAGACGCTTAGTGCCAATAACTCCGCCTACCAGTGGTCCGGTACTTATGCCAATGTGGATACCTAAATTGTACTTTTTGAATTCTGGTTTTACGGTAATTAGCTCGGTCATCTCTAGAGTCATGTCAGCCATAGCGGAAACATATTCAGAGTGTATATTGGTTAACCCCCCTGCTGCCATGTATGCATCACCAATGGTTTTAATTTTCTCTAAACCGTACTTTTCGACCAGGGAGTCAAAACTAGAAAATACGTTATTCAGCAACACTACCATTTGCTGTGGAGACATTTCCTCAGTTAAACGGGTAAAGTTTATAATGTCAGCGAACGCTACTGTTATGTCAGCATGTCCGTCCGCAATCGTAGTCGAATCCTGTTTTAATCGCTTGGTAATATGAGCTGGCAGCATGTTGAGCAGGAGGCGCTCGGATTTCTGCTGTTCCATGAGCAGTAAAGAGTGCTCTTCATCCAAATGTTTTTTGATGATATCCTGCTCTCGTACAAAATAACGTACTAGCAGAAATATAAAGGTAGAGACTACAACAAAATTTAGACTGAAGAATACGGCTATAGTCTTTAGCGGCACCCCACTCTCAGTACCAGTCATCAGGTAGTAATCGAAAAACCCAGATAGTACATTAAGTATAATGTAAGCTGTGAACCAAGGAACTGCTGCGCGATAGCCATAGAGAAACATCGCTCCCAACGGAGCCAAGAATGCCCAAAGCGCCACACCACTGGAAGTAACATAGTTGCCTATGCTCCATTGCATAACAAATGGAGCAAACAGGAATAAGCTCAATTGTATGATACGAAAAAGATCAAAGTTTCGAGTTACAAGAAATAACGCAAGAGACGCTACAGAAATGACTTGGTAACCTAAAGGTACCGTAGTAGAGAATTCAATACCCATGGCCCAATAAATGCCTAACCAACCTACCACTCCAACGTTCATCAGCCCGCAAGTAAGAATCAATAGGTCCTTCTTGAGCTTTGTTTCGTCAGTATCTTCTGGTGCGTAGGCTCTTAATTCTAGAGACTTAGCCAGTCCTTTACTTTCACTGCCCATTAATTTCTCCGAATCCACGCTCAAGAAGTCCACATTAAGCTATTACCGTACGTTTATACGATAAATATGCCGCCAAAAATATTTGGGTAGCATTTTATGTCAGCCCTAAAATTTTTATTATGATGAGTTTAGTTCTTTTAGTTTTATCAATAATTACTACGACAACCATTCAACAAACTTTAGGCTACCCATAACAATATTAAGAACAAAAATCATATATATAAGAGCATGCTGCTTATAAATATCAAATGTAAAAACTAAGCTGATTTTTGCAAACAACCCATGTTCTCATTACTCCATAAAAAATGGGTTAGAATATATCTTTCAGATAATTCATGAGGGCTCCTGAATGTCAATGGCTGACAGAGACGGCGTGATCTGGAACAATGGCAAAATGGTTCCTTGGCGCAATGCTACTACGCATGTGCTTACCCACACCCTTCACTATGGTATGGGGGTGTTCGAAGGTATACGTGCCTACCAAACTACTCGAGGCACAGCTATTTTTCGTCTATCTGAACACACTGACCGTCTATTTAATTCAGCTCATATTTTCATGATGAAAATACCATACGACAAAGCCACGTTGATGCAGGCTCAGCTTGAAGTAGTAAAGCAGAATAGGCTGAATTCTTGCTACATTCGTCCTATTATTTTTTACGGCTCTGAGGACATGGGGATTTCTGCCAAAAAACTCTCGGTACACGTGGCCATCGCGGCTTGGCCATGGGGCGCCTATCTTGGTACAGATGGCCTCGAAAAAGGTATTCGGGTCAAGACCTCATCGTTTTCCCGCCACCATGTCAACGTCAACATGTGCCGCGCCAAGTCAGTTACTACGTATGCAAACTCGATGCTCGCCCACCAAGAAGTAATACATGACGGCTACGATGAAGCTCTTCTCTTAGGTGTGGATGGCTATGTGGCCGAAGGATCTGGTGAAAATATTTTTATCATCAAGCATGATAAATTATACACTCCTGACATGACTTCTTGTTTGGAAGGTATCACTCGCGCCTCAATCATCGAGCTTGCTGAAGAGATCGGCATCCCTGTAATCGAAAAACGAATCACCCGTGACGAGGTTTATTGCGCAGACGAAGCGTTTTTTACCGGTACTGCTGCAGAAGTCACGCCCATTCGCGAACTTGATAACCGTATCATCGGTAACGGCAAACGTGGACCAATCACCGCTAGGCTACAAACTATGTTTTTTGACTGTGTAAGTGGCAAAGCTAACAATCATGCTAACTGGCTTACTTATATTTGACAAAACCTAGTAGATCAATTCATGCAGAATCACACCACCGATAACGAGCAACGCCAAATTGAAATTACTATAGAGGATTTACCGCTGCACTGTCCCACACCGTCAATGCGGCTATGGAATTCACATCCCCGTGTGTTTCTGCCAATCGAAAGTACTGGCCAAGCTTTGTGCCCATATTGCGGTACACTGTACACTCTCAAGGGAGCGATGGTGGCAAGTCATCCATAGCCTCCGTACTGATACTTACGTAACAACTTTATCGTTAAATAAATAGGTGGTACTAGCAAAAATATTCGCACAAAGCTGGGTACCATGGTGGTCAAATTTGACCTTCTATGGGATTTGTGTTTTGGACACAAGTACTCGCAAGAGAACTTTACTTACATGACACAATTGAGCCCAGAATAATTCTTTAAAGAATAACTACCAGTGTCATCATCAAACGAATTATCATACATAACTATCTTTGGTCGCAAATAAGAAGACAATCAAAACACTTTTCAGTCTATATCAATAGATATCTAAGTTTTTAACACTACAAATTCTCCTATGTACAAACTTCCTCAGGAAATTTTCAAGGCCTATGACATACGCGGTATTGTTGGCAAAACATTAACTGCTGAGATTACCAAAGCTATTGGTCACGCCATTGGCTCTGAAGCACTAGCTCGTGGTCTTTTATCAATAGCAATAGGACGTGATGGCAGACTTTCCGGACCGGAACTAACACAAGCGCTTTCAAAGGGCTTACAGATAAGCGGCATCAACGTGATAGATGTAGGAATGGTCGCCACACCTATGCTCTATTTTGCCGCGCACGAACTATGCAATTATTCTGGAGTAATGGTAACCGGTAGCCACAATCCACCTGACTACAATGGTTTGAAAATTGTACTTGGTGGTGAAACTTTAGCGGCCGAAACGATACAGGATTTACGTATACGGATTGAAAACAATGACCTTGTTAGTGGGAATGGTAGCTACAAAAAACAAGATATAGCCGAAATGTATCTAAATCGTATTACCAGTGATATTACACTGGAGCGACCGATGAAAATTATCGTTGACTGCGGTAATGGTGTAGCTGGTGCTTTTGCACCAATTCTCTACCGAAGACTAGGGTGCGAAGTAATCGAGATCTTTTGTGAAGT
>QIFK01000064.1 GCA_003230615.1 Nitrosospira sp.
CTATCAAGGTCTACGCCAGACACCAAAGCTGACAGCCTATGTAGCTGAGTATCACTTGTAAGTTCTGTGTCTAGATATAAGACTGGTATTCCATTCTCAGCCATGTTACGAGCTACGTTGATGCAGAAGAACGACTTGCCCTGCTTTGGTCTTGCTCCCACTACATTTACAGTTGCTTGACGGAAGCCACCACCTATAGAAGCGTCCCACGCTGGGAAACCAGTTGGCAACCCTATTATATCCTGTGGATTTTCTGCCAGGGTGGTCATTACATTGCTAAAACGTTTTCCCAGAGATACAACGCTAGCACCCTGATCCATAATCTGTCCTGTAAATTCAAAAATCGGTTCTTCGATTTGTCCAATGATACTGTCAACATCTTCTGCGCCAGTGATTTTTTTGAGATTGTCTTGTACAGTAGCCGCAGCCAGATATCCACGTCTAGCTAAAGAAAGTTTGTATACAGCTACAACCAAAGAGCGAATATTGTCTTTTGACGACCCAGCTTCTTCAACAACAGCATCCAAATATTCAGAATGTTTGCCGCTACTTGTGAAGTTGTCGTGTCCCAAAATCTTTGCTATCGCTTGGATACTAGGTATGTCGAATGTTTTTGTGTCTTCGTTATGAACAAGATGCGACAGAATTTTGAATAATTCCTGATTGCATGTCCAGTAAAAATCCTTAACACTTATTATGTCTTCTACTTCGAAAAAGCATTCGGAACCATACGTCGTTATACCAGCAAGAATGGCTCGTTCCATCCCTGAATCCTGAAGTATAGCATTAGCTTTATTGCCCATTATGCAAATCTACCTTTTAGGCCACTTAGACATTTGGGACATTTCTGTCCCATCTCCCCCTTTGGTCTAGTTGATTTGAAAGTGTTGCTACATTCGTTGCATTCAACATTATAGACTGTTGGTACTTTTCTTTTAATTTTCAGTTTGTTCCTGTTAACTTTTGCAGCCCTGGCTTTGTTCGCTTCTACTTCGGCTGGATCAGGATCATTGGTTATCAACTGTGTATTGCCAACCTCTTTTTGAACTATTGTCTTGTTTGCGTCGTCTAGTATGATGGATGAATCTTCTCCATCCTTGTTGATTGTTGTTTTATTCTTGGTTTTTTTCTTGCTACTTATCCTTTTTCGACACGTCTTCTTTTTAGTAGATTCGATAGTTGTGTTACAAATTTCTTCTATTTGTCCAGCAAGAATAGATGATGCAATATTGACTATTTGTGAAAGTGCTTCTTTGGCTTGTCTAACTTCACCTAGACGGTCTACCGGTAATCGTAACGATTTTCCAGTAAGTCGTTCATATCCTTCACAAACGGTTTCCCAATTACCATTTAGGATACCTTCTTCAATGTACTCCAAAGGACTCATTGATTTCTCCCTTCATTATATCTGGCTCGGACGAGACCACCAATGCTTTGTCCGATCAGTTCTATCCGACGTGCAAGATATTCTGTTCGTTCTATTCTAAGTTCAGCTTGACGTACCCAACTGTTCAGTTTTGGACGATCATCACCAAATAGACGGCTTATTACCTGATTTGCCCATTTTAAGAATGTCTTACATTCATTTGTCTTTTGTTGTAAAAATAATACGTATTGAGCAAGGACAATAGCATCTTCTGATAGGTGTACAGAAGATTGTTCTCTCAATAGTTCTCTTGTGAAACCCAAAATTGTTTCTACTTCATCATTAGGTGGTTGATGTTGTGGCAGACCTAGAGCTTTGATCCATTGATCAAGCTGTTTAGTATATGTTTCTGTCTCATCTTTCAAGCTACTCATCATAAATCTCTAATAATCTAAATCCATTCAACTCGCACCAGTCACGCTTTTTTTGATCTGTGTCCTGTTGATTGTGGAAGTCATGTTTGGTTTTGTGGAAATGCTTGACATGTTTTGTGTGTTGTCTTCCGTGACACTCAACCACCAAGTCTATAGATGGAATAAAAAAGTCGAGTATGAATCCATCTCCAGGTATACGTACTTCTTCGAAGATCACATCGTGTGGATATTGTTCTGCCAACTGCCTGCCAACTTCATGTTGAAATTGCGACTTTGATTTCCCCTTGATTCGAAGCCGTTTATTGTTTAGGCGAATCCTAGCTGTTCCACCTTTGAGTAGTCGCACTTCCATATTACACCGATGCCATAACAAGCCGTCTAACTATTTCAAGTTCTTCCTTGATTAGTTCACAATTGTTCGGCACCCACCGAACTACTTCTATATCTTGATTTTCCAACATATCGGCAACAACTTTATTTTGGCTATCTAATTGTGCATCGGAATACATTCCCTTTGGGGATGTTGTAATAGGTCCATATACAACTCGTTTGATTCCCTTTTGAATAATATGAGCCCAACAATGGGTGCATGGTGGTCCAGTTACATACACAGTAGCTCCTTCGAGGTCTCCTGTGGAATTAGATATTGCATTTTCCTCGGAATGTAGTATTGGTGGATATTTTTCAGGTCTCGTTTGTGGCATTTTGCTGTCATCGATGTTTCTTGGATATGCATTGTACCCTTGGCCTACCACTCGACCACGTTTATCTACTAAAATACAACCACATTGCGTGCTACCATCTGGACTACGAACCTTAGCCCATAGAGCCTGTACCATAAAATAGTCATCCCAGTTGATTCTGTTTCTAAGCATTGTTTATCTCCTGCGGAAGTACAACGTCTCTAACTTCTTTTTCAAGCTTTTCTAGCTTATCTGGATTATCTCTGAGAAAATTAGACAATCGTGCAAGTCCTTGGAACTTCGGTGTCTCATCGTTGTTTGCAAACATTGGGATTGAGTACCAAGCGCCTGCCTTTTCTATCAATCCAAGGTTCTCTGCTGTTGTCACAATATCTTTAACGACATCTATACCAGTTCCATATCGTAATGGTAATACACAAGGCAACAATGGTCTGCCCAAAGCAGATGACTGTACCGTAATGTGCATATCGTGGCCATCTGGAGCATTTGTTTCAGCGTTACGCTCCCACTGTTGAGTCCATGTAACTTTTAACCAAACAGAACAAGCGTACTGTACTGCTATTCCACCCTTTTCTACATACTTAGGACCGCGAGGCTCTCTGTTTGTCATCATCTGGGATATAAAAATAAGAATGACATCGTTAGAATCTACAATCTGTTGTGCGCGTCTGAAGAATGCAGATAGTAGCTTTGCTGGTCCAGCCATATCTTTGTTTGATCCAATCTGCTCTTCCTGTTCTGTCATTGTAGACAATGCTGCTATGCTGTCAATAACCACAACAGCTTTTTTCTGTGTTTTGCAAATACGCTCTATGATATTTAGATAGTCTTCGGCTGTTAGAGGTTTGTCTATCTGGTGTGGGACAACCTGGAGTTTTGCTGGGTCTAGCCCTTTGATAGTAGACAACAGTGCTGGTGTGCATCGTTTTTCAATATTGATATAGAATGCTGGACGATTAAGAAGTTGTGCGTTTCTGAGCAACTCTAAACACAGAGTTGTCTTTCCGCTTTTTGGTTTTCCTGTAATTAAACAAATGGTTCCATCTGGTATCCCACCGCTCAATGCAATATCTAGAGAAAGAGGTGTTGGGAGAATATCTCTAGTGCTTACAGGTAGTGCTTCGTCTGCTGTTGCGATGATTCCCTCGCCATGCATTCGTATAAGAAACGCATCGAGCGATTCATCTTCAATCTTTGCTTTCCTCTTGGCCATCCTCTGTTTTCCTTATTTTCGCCAAAACACCATTCTTTCCAGTATCAACAAAGGTGGAGTTTTTCTTAACATCTATCGTCTGTGGTATTGGCTTGGATTGGAAGTTTTTTCTTTGTTGTTCTAATTGTGCTTTCCTTTTTAGAACATTTTTAACAACTCTCTTAACTGTAGTCTTATACATCAGAGATTTGATATTGTGTTCTCTTACTATTTGTACAAAAGCTGTCTGTAAAAGAATGTCTTCTGATCCAATTTGTTTGATAACATTATCAACACCCTTAACTTCACGACCGAATTTTGGTCCCCACTTCTTTTTGTCAGACCAAAATCGTGGACCTAGCTTGTTGTTGACATTTAGACACAGTAGCTCAATAATATATGCACGAAATGTGACATACAACCCAGGAGTTGTCGGAGAAGCATATGGGAATGTACCGCTTTGTGGTTGGTTTCTGATAGCCATTTAAGGGTTCTGAATCAGAAAAAATCCAGCGTTAGCAACAGTTCGTTCTTCTGTGAACGAATGGTCGAATTTTGGTTGCCGATACCAAGCGACGTTTATTGTTTGTCCGTCGTAATAGCCAATTCCTACATAGTTATATTGGAGACCACCCCATACTGCATGTTGTTTCTGTCCGAAGAAATATCCTTTTTGATTTGGAGGCATCTTTAGATCGACACCATTCGGTCCCTGAAGTCTAACTCCAGATATAGTAATGCGTGTATTACCCTTTAGCCATTCAGCAAGTCTAGCCCAAGCATGTCTCTGTTTCTGCCTATTGTCTTGTATGACAGTTCGTCCGTCAGATAAAGATGCAATAAATTTAACTGTCGGAGTTGCATCAGTAACACTGAATGCCAAAGTTGAATCATTTGCAGTTTTACTCATTCTACTTGCTTCCCTTTCCCTTGCGATCAGTAAACGGTGAACGATCCAATTGTTCATCTGCCCTAGCAGATTCACTTGATGTCATAGCGTGGACACCTTTTCCAATATTAAGAGCTTTCTTTGGGTCTTCTGGCTTGATTCTCATAACGCTGCCACTGAGTAGATGCTCATTCTTTGATGTTTTTTCAACAACCTCATCAACCTGATCGGAATCATCAATAAGTGTATCGAACTTAGCCGCAGCTTCAGCGAGAAACACTTCTCTTGTCTTTGTAGCCCTTCTTCCAAGATTCACAGTTGAATTTTCCAAAAACGCTAAAAAGTCTGATTTGAATTCATCGAAAGTCATTTCGAAATCTCCGTTGAGCCAAAAGGTATGGCGTTCTGCTTTTGCTACGCAGAAATGTAGTATATTGCTCATAACACTCTTGGCTACATGTCCGTAATCTCCAGAACATACCACCACGCTCTTTATCTTTCTTGCTGATATTGTCGTTAACATCTAATGGATTGAATAAGTCACCATCGTTGGAAGCCATCGCTAGAAATCTATTTCCAGACCATCTAGCGAGAACAACAAAGTCTTGCTGTGCTCCCTTTTGTACCTCATGTGGTGTTCCGTTTATATCAACAACAATTACGTTCATTTACTCCACGCCTTGAAAAGAATATCTGCCTCTGGAGCACCAGTATCGTCATCCAATATGTCAAAAGCAGTACCGTCACTCGGAGCACCTGGGTGAAACTGGCCTGGGATTTGTTGCGCACACGAGAACCCGCCGCACCTACAGCATTTAACAGCAACTCTTGTCAACACATCAACACTCGGGGCGTTTTCAACCGCAGTCAATTGTAAAACAAGTAATCGTGTATGACAATAGGCACAATCAAAATTGACTATGCCTCTATTTTGCAGTCCTTTCAAGGCTTTGTCTTCTGTATTAACCTGTCTGGCATTAAATTCTACCATTAGTCCACCTTCCCTTTTTTGATATACTGTTCTGGATTTTTAAGTATGTCTTTTTTTACAGGACCATCTCTCCAGAACGGCTTCTCACTTTTATTTTTGCCTTCACCAAGTTTGTCCAATTTCTTTCGCGGCGTCTTATTGTTCGTCTTGCCCACTGTACCCCTACAAGGGTTCTTAGTACCCCTTACAATCACCGCCGCACCTGAACCAATCAGCTTAACTAGCTTTTGCTCATGGCACCCTGGACACTCAGTAAGAGACTTTGCCGACATGGCATGAAACGCCTCAAGTTCGTAACCACAGGCTTTACATTCGTAGTCGTAGTGAGGCATACTATATTATACCTCCCAAGGTGGTTTGTGTTCCACAAAAGTTCCAGCCTTCTTTGCAAAATCTCCCAAACTTTTTATGTCACTGTGGGAATGATAACCATCATGTACACACTTTTTAAGATTTCGTTTGATCTTTACGACCGTGTCCCCGCCTGATTTCTTGACGGCACGTGTGAGCATAGATAACATGTTCCCTCTTTTCATGAACGCTCGAATCAACAATAAGCCCGCGCCGACAAATATAAGTGAGATTATTCCTGTACCGACTACTACCCATCCGGCTCCACCATAATTGATTGTCTCTGCTTGTACACTTTTCTTCCACAAGGATAACTCTTCGGCAAGTTGCGTTGTCTGTTCAATCTTGTTGTTAATCTGATCGACATGATCAGCAACAACAGTGTTGTCGGCTTTTTGTTCGACTACCTTCTTAAGTTGACCCATGTTATTTCGAATACCCTGAATCTCCATTTTGACAGCTTCGGGTGAGACACACCCTGGCAAGACACAAAAGAGTAATACTAAGACTGTCGCTTTCGCAATGTCTTTCGATGTTCTTTTTTTTGTTGTTTTGAACATTTAGCTTTTCTCCGTTCGAAGACCTGATTCACCAAGGAATCTGCTCTTTTGTTATCCCTTCTTGGTACCCACATGATTGTGTAGTCTTCTAGTTGTTCTAGTAGTTCTAGTACACAATCTCTGTGGCTTTTTAGTTCTAGTTTGTTGACTTTGAATACTTTAGTTACTTGCTTAATTATAAGCTGACTATCTCCTATGATGTGTAGTATGTCTACTCCAGCCTTTAAGCTTCCCTGTAATCCAGCGATCAAAGCCCTATATTCTGCAATGTTCGATGTCCCAACGCCGCACGTTCTGTTGCCAGACACTATCACTTCAGCTTCATCTTTAGAGTCAACTAAAAGCCACCCATACGCCATAATACCCTGTCTAATACCTCCGTCGAAATATAGAGTAGCCTCCATTAGAAAGGTGTCTCCCCTTCTTGTACTTCAGTTTTCGCACCAGGACACATGTCTCTGAAAAAACAACGAGTACAAGCGTGTTCGTTGTCTGTCTTGACAAAATAAGATGGGTTGTCCTTGTTTTCAAATGCCTTAGTTAGTAGAGGATACTCACTACGGATGATTCCAGCCTGCCTTTTCATGTGTTGTATTGTAACATCTAGGTGTGGCGTTGCTCGTTCTCCGAGTTCTGCATACGCGGCAAGATATATAGGAATGATTATTATGTCTTCTGGCTTTTTCGCCCATCCCTGTTTCATAGCATACATGCTATATGTTGTTAGTTGATCGATTACACTATCGCTTACTCTCCCGGTTTTCCAATCTAAAAGATAAACCTTCCCATTGTATCGGAATCCACAGTCGATCTTCACCGCAACTTCTTCTCCGGTATTCAGTTGAAATTTTTGGAAATCTTCGAGAGTGAGCCAGTCGTCTTTTTTTAGGCTTTGCAAAACTTTGAACAGCGGCATCTCATAGAATGCCTTAAGTGATACGAGCACCTTCTGTTTGAATGAACCTAGACGATCTTTATCTACTTCTTCCTGATAGAAGTGTTCTGCTAGATTGATGTTTTTCTTGGGGCTTCCCTGCCACCTCTTATCTGTGGACTGTTTCCACCCCTTGCGAAGAGCTTGAACCCCATCATGTTGGGCTTGTTCGAGAGTTTTCCATTTACCAGTCTGGCGACCAGTGGTGATTACATCTTCGATAATATTATGGACAATACTGCCGACCCACATAGGAAGATTGGTCATCTGTTTAAGTGTATAAGCTCGTCTTTTTTCTTGAGGAGCACTAGTCAGCCAGCCTTCCCAGGCACAAAAGTAAGTTAGATAATATTTCCAGGCACATTCACGAAGACACCTAACTCGTGATTCGCTCCATGCATACGTCAATTCTATTTTTCCCACCTTTATTCTCCTTGGAGACGTTCTGTAATCCCATCTCTCTTTAGATAGTATCCACGATCAAAGAATGGGAAAAATTCTGGAATGAATCTAGTAATGCTACCTCCTATATCCTGTTGTAATGTTACTATACAGAAACCAACATGTGCTGCTAACTTTCTCTTTCTCATGAACATCGTTTGATCTTGTATACATCCAGCCTGAATACAATGAACGTTTCTCGGATAACAATATTCAAATTTATGATAATGTCCTATGATACACACTGCTGGTTTTTCTCCACCCTGGAAGCTTTCTACAAGCTTCTGAGAGGCATAGCTGAACGCATAGCTTGATCCACCTCCAGCATGGATAACCTTGATAACAGCACTGCCCTTTGGAGCTTTCAACTCAAAGTCTGCTTCCATATATCCCATATAAACCAAGTCGTCTCGTCCTTGAGCCTGGGCTTCCATCATTAGATATCGTCCGAATTCGATTCCCTCTCTTTGGTGAAACCAACCTTCGTGGTCGTCTCCATCAACAAAATATGTTTTGATACCGGGTTTAGATGGCCAATGATCTATGGCATGTTGACACTGGTCTGCAATACCGTGTGCCAACAATTCATGTGTATTGAATCTGCATTCACCATCTATGTAATTCCCTGGGCAGAATACTGTAGTAATACCTTGATTTTCGAATTCATCGTATGCAGCAGATAATACATCAAGTCTTTCTGCTTTACTGCACATGTGCATATCTGCAACAATACCAAATTTAATTGGTTTTTGGTGGAAATGATTTGCTACAACAATCCCCTGTGGAACATGTTCTACAGATTTGCCAAGCTGAACACTACTGCCACGTCTATTGATGATATATCCACTGTCTTCCATGTCAGATATGACTGCAAGGACATCTTCTTCGCTGGTGTGCATTGACTGGGCGACCTTGGCTATCGTTGTTTTCTTCTTGATTCTTCGTGATACTTCTGATCTGAACATTGGGTCACTTGGGTCTATACCTACTTGTGGTATACCATCAAGCATTGTTTCTGCTTGTGTGATAAGCTTTCTTGCTTTCCACACTGTAACACCTAGCGACTGAGCGACTTCTTCACGAAGCACACCAGTGTTTCCTGCTTTACTGTGCAGCCTAATAAGCTGGATAACCTCCTGCATCTGTTCAGTTAGTTGGGGTTTCTCTTTTGCCATTACTTCTCACCTTTCATAGTATCACATGTGCCAGTTGGGCAGTCATCGACAGCCGCTTCTTCTGTCATGTGGTCCAAATGTTTCTTAGCTTCAGACAAGGGTAGCGGAACCAATGGTGATTCTCCTTTACTACCGTCACGATACACGGTAATACCTTTGAGTTCACCTATATATTTTCTCATCTCTGCCGATAATTGTGCAACAGAGTAATCTTTAGGCAGGTTGATAGTCTTCGATATTGAATTGTCTATATGCTTTTGGCAAATAGCCTGCATTGCCAAATGGGCGTTTGGCTGAATATCATGAGCGCCTTGAAAATGTTTAGTCGATCGTTTAGCTTTCAGAAATTTTTTCAGAAGAGGGTGAACTACAATTTCCATAGTTTTGTCTCTTGCTTTATTGTTGTGCATATCTTTGTGTGTATTGAACCTTCGTTCATAAACAGGTTGGAATAACGGCTCTATTCCCGAAGAACAGCCAGCAACAATAGATATGGTTCCTGTTGGCGCAATTGTCAACAAAGCACAATTACGAAGACCATGTTCTTTTATCAAACGATGATGTCTACGCGGTAAACACTTTTTGACAAATCCAGTCCTTATATGTTGGTCAACGTCGAATGCATGAAATGACCCCTTCTCTACTGCCAAGATTATACTTGCATGATATGCTTGCTTCTTTACGAAATCCATCACCTTATCGACAACATCGATTGCTGCCTGACTCGAATATTTAAGATCAAGCTCAAGTAACATATCGTGTAGACCCATAACGCCAAGGCCGATTCTTCTATATTTTTGACATGTTTCCTTAATTATTGTCATTGGATAATTGTTCTGATCTAGAACATCATCCAGGAATCGAACACTCATTGCAACAGTTTCTTCCAACATATCCCAGTCTATATCTCCATCTATGATATGTGTATGTAGGTTGACAGCACCAAGACAGCAACAGTCATATGGTGGCATCCAAATTTCACCACATGGATTTGTGCTTACTAGATCATGTCTATAAGATATAGTGTTCATTGTATTGGCTAAACCAATATTCAATATGCCTGGATCACCACTTTCTAAGGCATTTTCTACGATTTTTTCCCAGATATCCTTTGCTGGCACACGTCTCATCTCATCCCCGTGCCACTTAAACACTACATCTTCTTCTGCGTCTAGAAGTTTCAAAAACGTATCATCTATTACAACAGAGATATTCGCGTTGTTCAATTCCTTCTTGTCTAATTTCGATTCTAAAAATTCCATCAAATCTGGGTGGTCATATTTAAGACAATACATTAAAGCAGATCGCCTTCCGCCACCTTCTCTCAATTCGTTACAAACAGCGTTTATTGCTCGCATTAGACTAACCGCACCAGTAGCCTCACCTCCTGTGCCACGGATGAGAGTGCCTCTTGGACGAACTCGTGAAAAGTTGATCCCGACACCACCTCCAGTACCAGAGATAATAGTAACACCCCTCAGAGCATCTCCCCATCCTTCTCTGGAATCCAAGTCGTCAGTCCAAACGAAACAGTTGAGCATTTGCCCTCTTTGTCGTCCTGCTCCTCTCCATATTCTCCCACCTGGAGAGAATCTATTTGTTTGCAAAATATCTAAGAATCTAACGAAATATTCATCTCGTTTGGTCCCCATCTCTGCGTCTGCAATTGTCCTAGAAACTCTCTCACATGCTTGAGCAAAAGTTTCTTCTTCGTGTATAGCATATCTATCCCTGAATATGTTAAGTGCAAAACCGTTTGGTGAATATTCTTTAATACTCAATTACCCTCTCCCCCTTTTATCTGTATAACCCCAGTGTCTCTAGGGTTCTCAAGTTCCAGTTGACCTAGACTTGGTTGTTGGTTTATGTACGAAGTTACGGCTCTGCGAAACGGCTCTATGAAATGATTGCGATATTTCCGTTGTGATGAATACGAACGAGAATCAGCAACGCGGACAGCAAACCAGTTGTCCAGATTATCCACTCCTACATCTGCTACAAATTTACGAATAGTTTTTTCTCTCATTGCGTCACTAATGTCGAACATATGAGTTGAGACTAAACGAAAAACGCGATCTACAACATAAGATGTAGCACCCCATTCAGACAATCTTGTTCTTACAATATTGGCAGATTCATTTGCGTGACCTGGGAATCTTGAGAAAGAACTGTCATCTACAGGAGCTATACACCCCTTGCCTAGATCGTGGAATAAGCCAGACAACAAAGTGATGGGGTTCTTAATATTCAGCAGGTCTATCACACACATTGTGTGTTCCCATACAGATTGCCCATTGTGTTGTATAACAGTATGAACAGCATCTAGTTCTGGAAATTCAATAACTGGGTCTGACCAATAACTACTTGGCAAATTAGCTTCTTGCATTCCCTGGATTACTTTGTCAATTTGATTCATGGGTTTGTTACCGCATTCTGGTCAATAAAACCAAACGCTGATGTCATTGATACTGCATATGCTAAATGAGGGAACATTTGGCCATTCTTCTCTGTCATCGCTCTAAATGGTATGCCAACCAAGTAGTAGTTGTTGTCGTATTTTTTGAATAATCCACCACCACTTGACCCTGGTGTTATTTGCGCTGTAGTTCCGTAGATCAGCCATTCTTTTGTTCTTCTTCCTCTGTCTAATATTTGAGATATAATACCAACTGTTGGAGATGGATTTCTACCAAGTTGACACCCTATTGCGAAAACTTCATCAAATACACGAACCTGTTTCAACATTTTTTTAGTAGGGATATTCGAGATATCCAACTCTTCCTTGGAAACGAAAGAAATCATTGCTAAGTCTTTTATTGCACTCTCTGATATGACTTTCGCCATGTATCCCGTCTTGTTTCTTTTTTCATAATCGAATGTTATCACCCAACACCCAGTATCAATAGTGCCTGTATGAATCTTGCCTGTCATTGAATCAACTTTAAGTATGTGTTTAGTTAGTCTTGAATGTGTAACATGTGCGTTGGTAAGTACGCGATATTCATACTCACCTTCTTCGTCTGTATCAATGCGATCTATAATGGTTCCCGACCCACTTCCTTGATGGGTTTGTATTTGGACTACTGTATTCCGCATTTCTGTCTGTTTTAGAGCTATGTCATCAACAATAGATACTGTTTCTTTTGTGGTTTGTGAGCATTTTAATTCTTGTTCGTTACCTATTGCAGTAACAACGACGTAGGTTGTAGATAAAATATATCCAACATACAACATTGTGATTAACAAGATGATCTTATGTTTTGAAGTCATATTGTATCTCCGGTAAAAAACAACGGCGACTAGAGTGGACAACACCGATACTCAAAATTTGAATTATCCAGCAAATTCTTTCACTGCCGCTAGTGATCCATCAATTCCACCAGAGAGTAGAGCAAGAATTACCTCTTGGTCTTCTGTGATATTAAGATTGGCTGTTTGCAGATATCTTTCTAACACATCGATGATTGTAAATCCATATACTTGATATTTTTCAGGCAGTTTGATTTCTACAAGAGACCTTGCTCCAGAGAAATTTGGTTGACCGGGTACTGCCAATAAATCTCTCAGAGCCACTAAATACCCCTTTATAAGATCGACATCATCTGCCGACATCTTTGCTTCTGTCAGTGCGATTCGTGTAGCCAGCTTAGAAAACATAAAAATATCTGCCTTTAACTGAGGCACATTTTCTTGCCAATTACCACCACCACGAGGTGCAACACACCCAACCATTGGCAAAACCAAGGCGACCAACATTATATTAACCATGAACCATTTCTTCATTTTTCTCTCCTTCTTTTTTTGCAGTAACCAAACAACCAGTTATTGTGTTATACACCTAGTTATGACCAACCACTAAGAATTATCTCTGTCTATTTTGTCTCTGCGGTGTTCCTTATTTAGTTTGTTTTCGTTTCCCTCTTTTTGACGACCAAATCTCCACCCCCTCTTTGGACGAGTGGGACTACCTTGTTTAACTTCTGAATGTTCGATACGATACATCTCAGTGCATTCAACTCGTTCTGTATTAGTATCCGTGTGACTATTTCTACATACGCCATCACATCGTAATCTGTGATTACCGACACAAGCGCATAGGTCTATACCGAGAAGACGTCTAAGTCTTTCTATCTTTTTCAATTCTCGCTTCTTTTTGTTTCTACCCTGTTCGTTTGCCATTGTTTGTTCCTATGCAATCCCGCATTTATGCCTTATTTTTTCGATAGCCCTTGTCTTTATTCTACATATAGTTGAAGCGACAACCCCTTTATCTTTTGAAACCTCTCTCATTGTCTTCTCGTTGAAAAACAATTCTGTTATAACATCCCTCTCTTCATTATCCAGATAATCTAGATACTCTTGGATCATCATATCTCTATTTATGTCGTATTCTGGACCAGCAACATTGACAACCGATTCCATCGATACGCCCTGATTTCTTTTGGCTCTATTCTCCGTATCTCTGAGATGCCTGAAAATACCATACAATCTAAAATATACGAACGTCATAAAGGAACCACTTTTGTCGTAACAGATCATACATTTGAGTATTTCATCATCTGCTCTCGACTTGAGTTCTTCTGTATGTATATTGTCTACACCTATAGTGAATGCCAATTTTTGAACCAATGGTGCATATTGCTCACGAGCCCGATAGAAATATGACTTAGTGATACGACGCTTTGTTTTCATCATGATTTCGGCCCCTTGTCTATTAACCTTTCCATTCTCGGAGTCCAGATATCGTCTATAACCCCTATTTTCATTGCTTGTTTGGGAGACATCCAGCTTGTAGTTTTCATTAGTTCAAGCAGTTGTTTTGTCGTCAGTTTAGTCCTTTTGGCTAGGTCAGCTATCTTGAGACGATAATCTGTTTGAAAATACTCTGTCATTTCGTTGTGCTGTTCTATCGACCCTGGTAAACTATGAACAACCATAGAATGCAACATTAATGACGAGTTGGGTGTAGCATATCTGTGTCCCTTAGCTCCAAATGCAGCTATGATTGCACCCATAGAATGACCCTGACCACGAACGATGGTGTAAATAGGACATCTACAAGCAAGCATTTGATCGATAATCGCATATCCAGCAGAAAGACAACCGCCAGGACTATTTATATACATATAAACAGGGTGTGGTCTCAAGGAGAATAGTTGTAAATAACTGCAAATATGCGATGACAATACTTCATCGATTTCTCCCACGACAAGTAATCGCCGGGTTTTTACCAAAAACTCTTCTACCAATTCATTCAAAACAATCGGCACAGTAACTTCTACTTCCTCTTCGCATTGACACTCGGTTTTACAACCATCTCGTGGCTTCTTTCTGTTGGACTTCATTCTATTTTCCTCTTGGGTGACAACACTTATAGACTTCAACAAGACGATCATAGCTTATGGCCAAATATGTTTGAGTAGTTGACAAATGTTGATGACCAAGCAACTCTTGCACAAGTTCCAAATCCACACCACGGTTCATCAATGATGTAGCACAACTTCTGCGCAATACGTGTGGTGTTGTGTGGCTTACGCCAGCACGACGAGAAAGAGACATGAGCATATCACTAATAGCTCGGCGTGTTATTCTCTGACCATTGGCTTTTACAAACAAAGCTTCTGTTTCAGATTTTCGTTCGTTGTCTATGTATACCTGTATTGATTCTGCGCACTCTGGGGTAGTTGGGACCATCCTTTCCCTACCACCTTTCCCTCTGACTCTCAGAGTCCTTTTTGATAAATTGACATCGGGTAAATTGAGACCGCACAATTCAGAGACTCGCAGCCCACTATGATACATGGTTAATATAACAGCGACATCCCTGCGAAAGTTAGTGGCTCTACATATAGGTACACGCTTTTCAACAGCAGCAATAAGGACATCCACAGCTTGAGGTTCCAATGCATCTGGTATTCTCCTGTTGATTCGGATTGGGTCTATCATATTGAGGATGTTTGGGTCAAGCAGACCAAGGCTTATAAGATGGTGATAAAAACAGCGGATAGACATACATTTTCGCCTAACCGTGGTTGGTTTACGGCCATTATGTCTCAAGTGATTTACAAATGTTTCTGTCAGTTGTGCGGTCAATTTTTGATCCCCGACGAACTCAAGGAATTCTTCAACATCTCTTGTGTACGCAGAAAGTGTTTCCTGTGACAAACCAAGTTCGGTCCTAACATACGTTTCGAATCCGCTCATAATCAATGAGGACATCTTAATCCTTTCATGTTATTATACGTCAAGTAACGATGTTTGTTGCAAAGATTCTTTTTTATCATACCCTACGATGAGACGATTCAACCCATTCTGTCCCGTCGTCTAGTTTTGAGATAGTCATCCCATGAACAAACAGTGGGGCTTTATTTTGGATTATCTTGTACATCTTGACAGCAAGGCTTCTGATTTCAACGTCCGCTGATGGATTCGCACGAAGTTCTATAAAATGTCTAACGGCCCTGGCGTTCATCGTCACGAATATCTTGGTTTCTGTTGCATTAGGAAGCACAGACCTAGCGGCTTGACGAGCTTTTTTCCTTCTCTCAAGATTGCTCTCAATATCGTCATACATATTTGATAGCTTGGTGGTAAGTTCCTCGTAAACCTGACGAGACTTTTCACAATGCTCAATCCACATTCTATAAGCATCAGGGTCTATATTCGCTAATTCTTGAATAGCAGGAGGAACTACGAACGAAACACTAGACGAATCTACATACCTCTGGCTTAGTTGTGAGTATGATGCAAGACGATGCCTAACTAATTCATGACTAAGGCTGCGAGATATATTCCATATTGCGAAGTTGAAATTTGCATGTTCTATACATGCACCGTGAGCTACTTCTATAAGATGTTGAATGTGAGCATCGTGAGACCTACCCTTTTTCGTCTCGCCTTGTTTTGGCCATGACTGGTAACACATCCTTCCTCCCATTTCTACCAACCATTCACCGTCGTCGTCTCCAAGAGAAACCATAGAATCCAGCTTCTTTTCAAGCTCCGGCCACTGATATCCATGATCTTCAAGGAATTTCATAACTCCATCAATTTCCATGATAGGTTTTCCGACTAATGCTATTTCCGGCTCAGTAACAAAACTCATTCTATTCTCCTTTGACTTTGTAAGATAGTTTAACACCACTAAATTCACTGGGGAGTATCACAGCCAACTGATCGACTACACGACCACGAAGATCAACGGCCATATCTAACACCTGCTTCAATTCATGCGAAACAATAGTCGTTGCTGTTTTGTGTGGAAATATCAGCTTCAGTAATCCTGAGCCAATACGAATCAACGACCTTTGATTTCTTTGAGACATATCACCAAAATCCACATTATGGAGAATAACAGGAGCGTAGTTTCTTCCTCTCATTTGGTGCATGATTTCACTTATATAATCAGCCATGAACCCCGGCCCTTTAGCGAAATTAGATTCCCTTATTTGTTCAAATTTCCAACCGGGTACGAATCCATGTATTCGATCCAAAAATGCGCGGTCTTGATTAACAGCTTGTGGAAGTGGAGAAAATAGACTTCTGTATCTAGATGATACCGTTTTGTTTTTTCTATCACAATCTATGTTTCCTGCGAACACGATAGAACAGTCAGAAGCAAACTCTGCGGTTCCACGACCAAACCGACCACTGTTCATAAAATCTTTCAGCATATCTATAAGATCACCATGACTAGACCATTTACTTCCTCCGCGACCCGATGCAAATTCGTCGAACATTACTACGTCACGGTATCCGACAAGACCAAGCTGACGCCGAAGTTTGTCGTAAAACAACGATGCGACAGTTGTTTGTCCACCAGATACCACAAAACCATGGGAACTAAGGGATTGATATGCAAACGTTTTACCTGTTTCTGGTGGTCCTAGTTCACAAAGATTAACGTTAGCCTCTATAAAAGGAACAAGCCTAGTCATGTATAACAACTTCTCTTCATTAGACAAGCAATTTGGGTCAAATCCTATGCTTGTGATCATCACATCAAGCCATTCTTCATCTGTAAACTGTGCTCTACGACTAATCCATGTGTCTAGGTTAATTCCTGTTATTTGCATAGGACGGAATTCTGTTACTAAAAACGGATACAGTTTTTTTCTTATTGTGTATGATTCGTCGTACACGATTTTGAAGACACCCCAGGCTCCGGTTGTTAAAAGCGTTTCTCCATATTCTGCAATAAGATGTGGGTCTATTCGAACATATTGATTACCAAGAGATGTGACATCAACCCAATATTCGTCTTTACCCTCATCGAACCGACATCTTATACGACCTATAAGAGTATATTCCCCCTGTTCGCGGATACGACTTTTAACCAACTCCTTTTGGTCCGATTCCATAAAGTGAGCATCAAGCAATTTGCTGATACGATCCAACCCAGGAACAGGGTCTTCCGAATTAACCATCTCAGCAATAAGATAGTCAACGACGAATGTCGGAAGCTTGCGGAATTGCTCATTTAGACAAGCAAGACCTTTGTCTACGACGATACCGCGTTCTTTGAAAACCATTGAGACTTTATTATTTGTCTCGGTTCCAACCATTGTTTTCTCCTACAGACCAAGTAATCCAAGCGCATCTGACCGCTGGACAATCGCTTCTTCCTCAATAGACTCAGGAACCGTCGTATTTGTCGTTCTCGTACCCTCTGCTGGACTTTGGAGACAAGATAGATGTATTGTTCCTACCAGTTCTTCTGAGCCATCAGGGTCGCAGAAATCCCAACATCCATTTTCCCAATCTGAGTCTGTACGGCAAATCCCAACGCTGCCCGTAAATATTCGTTCACCATGTTGGATTTTTTGACGACAAATTAGACATTCCATCTACGAACCCAATCTAGTATCGATATTTTCCCTTGATTTCCTATCTGCTGGAATCTTCGATTCTGAGCGCTGTATCGAATTTCTGCGATTTGAACAACTTGTTTCTTATCTATTAGAAAGTAAATCATTTCGTTTATCTAGCAAGACGAAGAATAGTATATAAGATTAGACTAGTTGTTCAACTTGATGCGGTGTTAATATCTACCATCTTTAATATCGGATTATCAGCTACGCTGAGATGTCGATGCGAAAGTAAACTAAACTCTATAGATAGAGGGACGGCAAAATGGCCAAAATGTTCCTTAAAAAATCTGAAAAATTTGAAAAATCTGATATTAGCCATTATCAATTTATTCTATCAAGTCTCACCGACATACCTCAAATGTGATTCCGTTTATACGATATTTAACTGCAACCAGAATTGGTTCGTTCATCATCTTCTTTTTCATCTTTGGCGACCAATGTTCCAGTGATTCTCTTGGCAGCGCTTCCTATAAGTAATGGTATAATTGGTCCATGCACTCTAATTGTTTCTCTCAATGCTCCAACAATGATCTTGTGGATTTGTTTCCTTTTTGTCTCCTTGTTTTTCATATATATATCACCTTATTTTTCACAAAACAATCACAGACCAAACTAGTCCGACTTTTTCTTTTTATTTGCAGTATCTTTAGATAAATACTCAGTGTTCTCATTCTTTAATCTAAACACCTCTTCTGTCAGACGATCAACCTCTGCATTCAATGCATCAATTCGTGCTTTTAAGCGTTCCGGATTATCTGCGTCGAATTCTTGTGTTTGTGTCATTGTTTTAACCATTCTAAGTGTTTTTATTTATTACGTTAACTAATGATAAATGTCTTTCCAAGAGATGGGTGTCTTTTTACTTCGAAAATAATAGTTGCTCGAAGCTGTGCTTCTAGCTTTTCAAGAGCATCTTTCGATACCCTTGTTATTGGCATTCCAGGACGAAGACTCCTGAATTTAGCCAATATGAATTTCTTTGTTGCAGCATTGTTTAGTATACTTGCCATTATCTTCCTCCTATTTGACGATCCCTACCCCTAGTTACTTGACGTTGATGATACTCTTGTTTATCTGTTTGTGTAGTCCGTGTCCCAAGGGCTTCTTCAATCTCTTCTAAGAAGTGACCACATTCTAGGCCTACGAAACCCTCGCCTTCTATTGAACAATTTCCATCAATATCTATATCAATAACTATCTGTTTCTGTCCACGCATAATTACTTCTCCGCTTTCTGTAAAAGTTATTCGAAATACGACTGAATATAGTATTATCGTGAATCAGTTACCTCTACAGTTTCTACACTAATATCTATAATGTCAAACACATCTCCTTCTCCATCAACTTCTGGTTCGAAATTGGCACCCAGTAGAGAATCTTGGACATCAACACCTTCATTCTCATGTACCAATATATCTAACACCACTTTGTAATGTACCTTTCTCATTTTTTTCTCCTTGTTAATCTTCTTAGTTCCATTCTTCTGCTGTTAGTTTATAACTGACACTCATAATGTTTACCCCCAGATGAAAAAGAAACAATCTCCCAATTTATCGCAGCTTCCCTACTTTTACTCTTGTGTAAGACTTTTCCATCAATGGAAAGAACCTCCCATACTTGTTCGACTTCATTAAACTCCACATTCGAAGCCTTTCGCACGTTGGTGACCCGCTCGATAGAAAACAAATCGATCTCTTCTGTATACAAACCATGAAGGTCTCCTTCTTCATCTATTTCAAAAATTAAGTCTACCATCTTTTTCCCTATGTTTTTGGTAATGTTTCTTCCATAGAAAGCGAACTTACGATTACATAATTAACATTAGACCGGAGTTCTTTAAGGTTCCTAGCACCACCCATAGCTAGGCCCGAACGGATTCCCTTGATGCAGTCCGTGATCACTTCTTCTGTCTGGCCCATATCTCCCATCTCGATTTCGATCCCCTCCGGGGCTATATCGTCGCGGTTTGAGACGAGACGAGAACTCATCCCACGATAGACTTTCTTACCATCGATTCGTGGTGTAGCATTGGTTCCAGCTAGCATATATCCGATCATACATGCATCTGCACCAGCCCACAAACTTTTTACCATATCTCCAGTTGAGCGAAGTCCACCGTCAGCTATTAGTGATATATGCGGATACAGTCTATTTATTGCTTTATATATATCTAAGATAGCTGATAGTTGAGGAATTCCAAAGCCGGATACTATTCTTGTTGTACATATTGCGCCTGAACCTATGCCGATTTTAATAGCATCAATTCCGAGTTTTGCCAACCCTATGGCACCATCTGTAGTGCAAATGTTACCAACAATAAGTGTAAAGGGGTGGTGGTCTTTTATAGAAAGTATTTCCTCGACTCTTTTGTGTACTAATCTATGGTCACCATGTGCTACATCAACGCATATAACACTACATCCTTCATCTAATAGGGATTTTATGTGGTTAATATTGTTTTGTTTTATACCTACAGCACATCCAGTGTTTACTGCACCATTTTTGATGGCAAATCTAATTTCGTTTATTTGTCGATTAATTCCATCTTCGTATGGCATAGTAATATAGCGTGTTAATATACCGAGGCCACCACACTCCGACATGGAACAAAGCATCTGTGGTCCAGTTATTGTGTCCATTGGTGCGGAGATTAAAGGGGTTTGCAATGTTAGGTGACCTATATTGGTAAATACGTTGGGTGAATTCCTAGATTGCAGTTCTGAATATCTTGGTACCAGGAGTATGTCATTAAAACATAGTTTGGTTTTGCTGATATCAGTTGGTGTTGTCATAGTTTTATCTACAGACCATTCCCTACGGAATTCTGTTCTTACTGTAGCATATCTACTCACGGTTTTCTCCTTTTCTCTGTGCTTTCAGCCACCTCGCACGAGCGAAGGCATTCATTGGCTCGAATGTGTCTGCAACGAATTCGTCACACAACTCATCTTCGCAATAACATGTGTCTTCGTAGACACAATCTTCACAAAGACAACAGTCATCTTCTTTATCGCTGCAATAATCACAACTAGAACAACATTCTTCGTCACAGTTGTCGTAAGTTTCATCTTCTAGACAGAATTCACAAAGATTTTCCCCTTCTATTCTGTCGTTCTCGCCACAAGAGTCGCATCCAGCATTGTCATCAAACTCGTCGTATTCATTTTCTTCTTCATCCATTATGACTTCAACCGGTTTCAGAGCAACTATGAATCGTTTTACATCACGACTTGGATCAAAATCTCTCCTATGTTCTTTTAATGCTTCCCTTGCTCCTCCATTAATGTTTGTAAAAATTTCCTCGTCAAGTTCTATTTCTCCGCTAGCATAGTAACCAAGAGCATATGCCAGACCCGAATGATAACAACCCCCAAGATACACTTCTTTTTTTGACATGGTTTTACTCCAAAGAAATTTATTACACAAATCAGACTTTTTACAATCTCAGCCGCCCACCTCACAAGATGATTTTCCTTTTCAATTCCCCTATAAATTTTGATGTATTGTCTACTCCAGCAGCCTTGTTTCGGATAGCTTCGAGCGCCTTAGATATGCTTGTTTTTACAGTGGCGTTATCGAAGTCTTGCGGAGAGACCCCAGAATCCAAGAATGTATCTCTAAATTCAGACAGCATCTTTTCAACTTCCCCATCTCCGAAGATGTTCATTTGCCTGAAGCGATCGACATAATTGCGGAAGCACGAGATAGACTTGGGAGTTAATTTCTTACTATCCATCTCTTCTCCGAAAGGTTTACCGTTAATACGAGCAGCCATTAGATCGCAGAATCGTACCGTCTCATCCCTCATGGAAGCTACATACTCCCCAACGAACTCGCCTACTTCGTCTTGCATCTGCCGACGCAGTTCGCCTTCTCGTTCGTTCTGTACCTTCTGTTTAGCAACGACATCTTCTACTGTGGTCTCTTCTATAGACACTATACCTGCGATCTTAAATGTATACCAATCAAACTGGAATCGCCCACGTAGCAACTTAGGATTTGTTGGGTAGCTACCTTTGAGACACTTGTCCCAGAAGTCAGGATGTGCTTTTTTTACTTTTACTATCAGGTCGTCGAATCTAGATATGAAACTATCGAC
>QIFK01000019.1 GCA_003230615.1 Nitrosospira sp.
CCCTTGCACCATCGACGATGTGTGTTTCTATCGCTAAATGGAGATTCCCAAGACCCTGGGGAATGTGACAGTGCTTACACTCTGGATTAGAGCCCAAAGCGCCATAATGGGAGGATTCCTTTAGTTCCTTTGCCGGGTAGGACATGGAATGACAGCTGGTACAAAATTCAGTAGTGGAAAGGGCAGCTTCGCCAGCTAATACCACGGTAACCATGATAATACCAAGCACTGTGCCAATAAGCAGACTACCTAAAGCGATACCTGTACCTGGCCTTCCCATCAATCCGCCTTACTTTTTTTGCCAACTTTGGCTTTGGACTGGAATTCGTCATGCATCTTAAAGATAGGTTCACCCGTAAATGTTCCATCAAGCTTGTAGTGCTCATGCATTGCTTTGGCATCAGCTACGTATTTATCAAATTTGAATGTATATTTCTTATGTACCTCGGGAGTAAAGGGGGTATACGGTTCTTTCGTACCCTTCCATCCCGAACCTTCGTAGTTTAAGTGACAAGCACTGCAACGCTCGACAAAATCAAAGTCTTCTCCGGCATCCGCAAGAACCTTGCGTGGCGTGGTTTTCTTCTTTTTCTCAAACTTTGCACCCGCCTTGCGGTGAATCCCACGATATTTAGAACCTGGTCCGTGGCAGGATTCACAGCCTACGCCTTTTTTCCATTTTTTTGGAGACTCAACAACGTAACCTCCTTTTTCACCAAATCCGTCTACGTGACAGCCAACACAATCCTATCCTTGGTGGGATCAAGTTTTGCTCTCTTTTTAGCCTTGGTCTTCTTATTCGGTTTGAGCGAATTCATCGCCTTAGCGTGCGCGGTTTTCTTCCATGACTTAGCCTGACTTTTGTGACACGAGCTACACTTCTTTCGACCTTCAAACTTCGGGTCAGCAACTGCGCCTCCAGAAAGAAATGCAAATAGCGCAACAGCAGCAAGCGCATATGTCACGGGATGTCTCATAGTTTTTTCCCTCAAAAGAAAGTATTAGTAATTAATGAATTAAGATAAAAATTGATAGATGCAGTTTCTCTAACGCTGTAACCCTATCGTCAGTTTACATAAACTAATAGAACCCGCTACGCCACTCTTTCTGGTCTCACGAGTATCGCCCGAATTACCAAATAAATCAACCAGCAGGCGGCTCTCTAGCTGGAATTTTGTATACTTGATTTCTCGATTACTTAGTCTAAAAACTATGTGCTGTAGGCAATTCAAAGACTAAATGCATGCTGGATTTTCCTTTCTTTTTATATATGCCCTATTATATAGCATTATAATTGTCTACAAATCTGAGAAAAAGTGCGTCTTGATATGAGCAACAAAATTCGTCAAATTATCTTTTGATAAACCATATTCTTTTAGTGGTGATTCGATTGGGCATCCTATAGTGCTGATCAAAATTCCAAAAGCACTGGCATCCAAAGTAGTTGGTTGTTCACCTAGGAAATATTTCTTGTTACCCAAACAAGATGATAGCGCATCTATATCCAGCATACCAAGCTTGAAGATTTCTTCAGTATCATGTCGTCCTATACCATGCCCATAAATCTGTTTTTTGATTTTATTGCGAAAATAAGCAGCCACAATGTCGCGAATGACAGGTGGCATTACCCCAAAAATAGCTTTTTTATTGATTTGCCAATTTGTATCCGTGTATAGCCATCGCGAATACATTGATACCCAATATAAATGTTCTTCAAGTAAACGCTGCATTGCTAAGGACAGCGCCAACTCTGCTTTATTTAGGCCTTCATCTAGATTATTATAATTTGTTTTCAGATGCTGGATAATAAACTGTGAATCTCCTAACTTAGTGTCATCATCCTCTATATAAGGTAGCTTTCCCTTTGGTGCAGTTAAAGGAAGTGTTGGCTTAATTTCATACTCAATGCCGGCCATTCGCAAATATGTTTCTATCTTACAACAGAAATGGCTTAAGTTTGGGATGCCCCATGTGCGTTCGAATTGGTAGAGCCTCAACATAACTAAAGTCTCCATCAATAGTTGAGCAAAGCTTAAAAGTCGAAAAGGATCAAGACTACTTCATGCTAAGAGGTACCCCTGCTGTCAAGATTAGAGGTATCATAGCGAACTTCCAACAATTTTTAATGACTGGCGCGCCCAACACGATTCGAACGTGTGACCCCCGCCTTCGGAGGGCGGTACTCTATCCAGCTGAGCTATGGGCGCTATGCGATTTTGTAGTAGGTATCAATATGGCAACGATAGCACATTTTAATGTACTTCCTGTTTAACGTGGTTATACGCGAATTTTTGTATCGAATAGTATAAAGAGCTATAATTTTAGCGCATCATCATAGATTATATTGAAAGGTTTGTTGTGAGTGATACTGAAGAAAATTCCTCTGGTATTGACACACCGAAACAGTTGGTTACAGTTCTTCTGGCGGCTTTCGTATTTCCGATCACAATCGTCGTACTGCTGGCTCAGCTTGCAACGGGGGGTATTTCGTTAGATAAAAATGATCCTGCTATGTCGGGAGAAGCCATAGCTAAGCGACTTAAGCCTGTAGGTTCTTTGGTGCTCACAAGTACCTTGCCACAAGCTGGCGAGAAACTAAAGGAAAAAGCTAGCCTGACAATGACCATGCTACCAGGTGCGGCTTCTGGTGATACAGACAAGGTCAAGGTGGTCTATACAGCTAGCTGTGCTGCTTGCCATGCAAGTGGAGCTGCAGGTGCACCTAAGCTTGGAGATAAAAAGGCGTGGGCGCCGCGCATAAAGAGTGGGAACGACACGCTTTACAACAGTGCAATCAAAGGTAAGAAGGCGATGCCTGCCAAAGGTGGTAACGTAAGTTTGTCCGATGTCGATGTCATGGCGGTGGTAGATTACATGGTAAGTCAGGCAAAGTAAGTCCTGAGGAAATTAAATACATATTAAGCAAGGGGTGGCTTTGGACTGCCCCTTATTTTTGGTAAGGTGTATTTTTCATGACTACTTATGCGATCGGTGATTTACAAGGCCGTTACAATGAGTTTAGACAGCTCCTTGATCTGATCAATTTTAATCCAAAAGACAAATTGTGGCTGGTAGGGGATATCGTTAATCGTGGTCCAAATTCGCTATTTTTATTACGTTTTCTCAGAACAATAAGTGATGCAGTGGTTGTAGTACTTGGAAATCATGATTTGCACCTACTCATGGTTGCAGAAGGTTGTGCTAGGGCGCATCCTGGCGACACTCTGCAGGAAATTCTAAATGCATCTGATCGAGATGAGCTACTCCATTGGTTACAGCATCAGCGGTTGTTTTATGTGGATGGTGAATATGTCATGGTACACGCTGGCTTATTACCTTCATGGAGTGTAGCACTAGCCGCACAGCTTGCGCAGGAAGTTGAATCTGCTCTGCGTGATGAGAACCAAAAGAATTTTCGCAAATTCTGTTCTCATATGTATGGCAACCAGCCCGATCAATGGAACAGCAATCTCAAAGGTTATGATCGTATGCGGGTGGTCATCAATGCTATGACGCGTATGCGTGTGTGCACTCCTGAGGGAAAAATGGATTTTTCTTACAAGGGTCGGTTACGAGATATCCCAGTCGGTTATTTGCCTTGGTTCGAGGTACCAAATCGCGCTAGCAGGGAAGTAACTATCATTTGTGGACACTGGTCGGCGCTGGCTTTGCAGGTGAGGCACAATCTGATTGCCTTGGATACAGGTTGTATGTGGGGCGGAAACCTTACGGCTATTCGGTTGGAGGATAAGAAGATTTTCCAGGTACCTTGTGCGGTATTGGAAGGGACAACGCATTAGCAATAGCCTGCTCCGTAGAACGTGCAAGTTCTCGCCGGTTTTTTCCATTACTGTTAATAGGATCAGAGAAGATTAATTCAGCATCAATCCATGGTTGCTTAACTATTTGTCGCAATGACTCAAGCATTGAGATACTAACGTATACAGCTGCTTTGCTAATTTCTCCTGACGCATCGTAGTAACGGATTGCTATTGGGTATAGCAAAGCCTCGACTGCTACTGCAGATTGTAATAGTGACGCATGAAAATGCTGAAGGATGGTGCCATCACCAGTTTTGCCCTCCGGGAATACCGCGACCCAATCTCCAAGCGTGAGTGCATTCCCAATGTCTTGGTTAATGCGAAGAGTATCTCTGCGTTTTGCACGCTCTATGAACAAAGTTCCTACATTTCGGCTCAACCAGCCTAATAATGGCCAGTCGCGAATTTCTGATTTTGCGACGAAGCGGGCAGGACACACCGCATTGAGAGAATATACATCTAACCAAGAAATGTGATTGGCTATTAGCATTATTGGTTGATTTTTTGCTTCAGGTAGAGTGCCGCTGAAGCGTAATCTGATACCGAGAATTTTAAGTAGGCCCACTGACCATTTTTGCGCCATACGTTTTTGAACTGGTTGACTGACATGTGGATAAAATGCGGATTGCACCAATCCAGAAATGATGTGAAGCAGCAGACGAGTGGCACGAAAAATTTGTGTCAGTTTGCTAGTAGTGGTGTTACTCATATCCTATTATCACATCAATAATGATGAAAATCCTGAGAGATGGGGCTGCCGTATTTTTGTAATATATAACTAGGGAGAAGCCCGCAGCGACTAAACATATCATTTGGAATTATCATTAGCTTGCCAAATACAGTCGGCTATATTTAACAACAGATTCAGCAGAATCCTTACACTTATCTTGTGGTGACTTTTATAGGATACGGCTACCAAAAACCTCGAAATAGCGCTGATCAATTTCATCACTACTAAAGCTGTGATTCTGTCCGCCACGCTGTGTTATTTTTAGTGCCCCCATAAGCGAGCCAAGCTGCCCAGTAGTTTGCCAATCCATTTCGTTAGCGATGCCATAAAGTAGTCCTGCGCGGTAAGCATCGCCACACCCAGTCGGGTCAGCTTGTACATCTGACTTAACACATGGAATTTCAATTTGTTTACCATTGGAGTAAATCACAGATCCTTGTGAACCTTTTGTGATCACCAGTCCTTTGACAAGTTTTGCTAGTACCTTCAGTGTGCACCCAGTACGTTCCTGCAATAACTGGCCTTCATAGTCGTTAACCGTTATGTAATCAGCCTTTTCGATAAAATCAAGTAACTCTTCACCATTAAACATTGGTAATCCTTGACCAGGGTCGAACAAGAAAGGAATTCCAGATTCATAGAACTCACGCGCGTGCTGTACCATACCGTCACGTCCGTCTGGAGCAACGATGCCAAGCTCCACGTTCTTCGCGTCGTCTACATGATTTTGATGCGAGAAATTCATCGCACCGGGGTGAAATGCGGTGATTTGGTTATCTGCTAGATCAGTAGTGATGAAAGCTTGTGCAGTAAATGTGTCTTCCACATGATGAACATGGGTTTGTACCAGATTTAATTTTTCTAACCGATGAGCATATGGTTGATAGTCATCACCAACTGCAGCCATGATAAGCGGGGACCCGCCTATCATTTGTAGGTTATAGGCGATGTTGCCAGCGCAGCCTCCAAATTCCCGTCGCATGTCTGGAACTAGAAAAGAGACATTCAGAATATGGATCTTTTCCGGTAAGATATGATTTTTAAAATGATCGTGAAATACCATAATAGTGTCGAAAGCAATTGATCCACAAATGAGAGTATGCATAGTTTTTTAGCGCAATATCAGAAAGCTGAATAATGGAAGCGTTATAGTTACTGACTCCGGGGATAGGGTTATTTTAATGGAACCGAGAATACAATGATTAGTCGGTATTCCATCAGAAATTTACTGTTTCCAAGCTAAATCCAATTCGCGTGCGGCTTTGACTTCATCTAATCTGCGCACACTGGTAGTGTGGGGCGCGCCCTTTACTATTTCAGGTTGTTTGTGAGCCTCTACCAAGATTTCCTTCATCGACACAACAAAGGCATCAAGGGTCTCCTTTGATTCGGTCTCAGCCGGCTCTATTAGCAAGCATTCTGGAACCAGTAGTGGAAAATAAGTAGTAGGGGCATGGTAGCCTTTATCTAGCAATCGTTTGGCTACATTCATTGCAGTTACGCCGGTTTTTTCTTTCAGATCTTTTAGCGTGATAATAAATTCATGGCTAGCTCGGCGAGTGGGATAAGCAATTTCAAATCCCGCTTTGCTCAATTCTGTCATCAAATAATTGGCGTTTAGTGTGGCGAACTCAGCTACCCGATGCATACCTTCTGCTCCTAGCAAACGGGCATAGATATATGCTCGTAACAATACACCTGAATTACCCATATGCGCCGAAAATCTACCAATGGACTGTGGGATTTCTTTTTCTGTTAGCCAGCGATATGTTCCTTTTTCAAATGCTACTACTGGTACGGGTATGAACGGCAACAGCCTTTTTGCAACGCCAACAGGGGCAGAACCTGGACCACCTCCACCATGAGGGGTAGAAAATGTTTTGTGAAGGTTTATGTGAATTACATCAAAGCCCATATCGCCAGGTTTCACCTTACCTAGTATCGCATTCAGGTTTGCGCCGTCATAATACAACAACCCACCTGCCTGGTGGACAACTCTACTCATTTCCGTAATATTTTTCTCGAACACGCCAAGCGTGGAAGGGTTGGTTAACATCAACCCCGCTGTTTGTGGACCTACTGCTGCTTTCAAGGCGTCCATGTCGACATCACCTTCCTTGTCAGTAGAAATTTCAATTACCTTGTAGCCGCACATCACTGCCGTTGCAGGGTTAGTGCCATGAGCAGCATCAGGCACGATAATTTCAGTGCGAGCATGATCCCCGCGTGATTCATGATAAGCCCGTATCATCGATACACCGATAAGTTCGCCTTGTGCACCGGCCATTGGCGTAAGGCTTACACTGGTCATACCGGTCACATCCTTTAGTATTTCTTGCAATTCATACATACATGCAAGATATCCTTGACCAGTATCTTCTGGTGCAAGAGGGTGTCGTAACAGGAATTGTGGCAGCATAGCCAATGAATTACATGCACGTGGATTGTACTTCATCGTGCAAGAACCAAGCGGATAGAACTCTGTGTCTATCGAAAAGTTTTTTTGCGACAGTCGGGTGTAATGACGCACCGCATCCATCTCAGAAACCTCTGGTAGTAGCGGTGGTGTTTTGCGTACCAGGTTCTGAGGAATATTTTTGATTTTTGTATCAGTCGCTGTAAATTGAGAGTAATTACGCCTTCCAGGTCGTGAGTGTTCGAATATCAGCATGGTGAAGTTTCTCGTCTCATAGGTAAATGCTATTTCAAAGCAGTCAAAGCTGCTTCATAGTTTGGTTCATCCTTTATTTCTGGCACAAGTTCAGCATGAATTACATTGTCGGATTCATCCAACACTATAACAGCACGTGCTGTGATGCCACCTAAGGGACCATCAGTAATGGCAACACCATAATTTTTCATAAATTCTGCACCACGCATGGTAGACAATACGATTACTTTATCTAGACCTTCAGTATCGCAGAAGCGGCTCATTGCAAAAGGGAGGTCGGCAGAAATTATTAACACTACAGTATTGCTCAAATTGCTAGCTTTTTCGTTAAACTTGCGAGTAGAAATGGCGCAGACCGGTGTATCCAGGCTAGGCACGATGTTAAGTACTTTTTTCTTGTTAGTAAAATCCGTCAGTGAAATATCGTTTAAGTCTTTATCCACCAGTGAAAAAGCTGGTGCTTTAGTACCTATTTTTGGAAAAGTGCCTTCTACTCTGACAGGGTTGTTTGCAAAGGTGACCATATTGTTCTCCTTAATTGAGAGGGATTAAAATCAACCAAGACTACGTTGGATTTAGCACAGACGTATCATGTTTAGCTAATGCCCGGCCAAAACATTCCGTGTACTTTATTAAATCAGCTGGTATTTTGGTTTCAGTGGCACACACTAGTATTGTATTACCAATCTCCGGATAATATTCCTTCAAGTCCAGTCCGGCTAATATTTTTTGTGTCTTGAGTGCTTGCAACACGTTATCTGCTGACGTTGGTAGCGACACTGCTGCTTCATGAAAAAATGGTCCACTGAACGTTCTTTTTACTCCCTTTAAAGTTTCTAGCTTCTCTACTAGGAGCAAGGTATTAGTATGGGATTTCTCGGCTATTCGTCGCAACCCTTCTGGCCCTAGCAAGGCCATGTAAATTGTGGCAGCGGTTACCATCAATCCTTGATTGGTGCAGATGTTGGAAGTAGCTTTGGAGCGGCGAATATGCTGTTCACGTGCCTGAAGTGTCAGGACAAAGCCTGGTTTTCCGTTCAGATCCGTCGTGCGGCCAATGATGCGTCCTGGCATTTGACGTACCAATTCCTGCTTGCAAGCCATAAAGCCGAAATACGGCCCACCACTAGAGAGCGGAATGCCTAATGGCTGGCCTTCACCCACTGCCACATCTGCGCCATTGCTACCCCATTCGCCAGGTGGGGTAAGCATTGCTAGTGCTAAAGGGTTGACTACGCCAACAGCTAGTGCATTGTTCTTGTGTGCCCAATCGGTGAGTACATCAACCTGTTCGAGCACACCAAAGAAATTTGGCTGAGGAATTACCAGCGCCGCAATATCTTGACCTGCATAGGGTGCAAGGCTTTCCACCAGCATGTGACCATATTCTGCACAGTAGGGAACTTCTATGATTTCAATACTCTGGTTCTTAACGATGGTGTTTACTACCTTGCGGTAAATAGGATGAATAGTAGATGGCATCAGTACCCGACGTGAGCTCTTATGTGAGCGCACTGCCATCAATACTGCTTCAGCAAGCGCAGAAGCACCATCGTACATGCTTGCGTTTGACACATCCATGCCGGTGAGTGATGCCATCATGGTTTGGTATTCGTAAAGTACTTGCAGTGTGCCTTGGCTTGCTTCCGCCTGATATGGGGTGTAAGAGGAATAAAATTCACCTCGAGTGGTAATCTGCCATACCGCGGCAGGAATGTGATGTTCGTAGGCGCCTGCACCAATAAAACTGAGATAGCGCCCATCCGTTTCAGCTCGTTCCAGCATTAGCCTGGAGGTTTCCATTTCGTTCAATCCTGGAGCCACCTGTTTTAAGGTGCCACTTTTTAAAGCGGGAGGAATTTCATCGAACAAATCTTCAATGGTGTTTGTACCAATGCTTGCAAGCATTGCAGCTACATCTTCTTCAGTATGTGGAATGAACGGCATAGTTTGTTTTCGTAAATTGTGTGTAATGGTGCATTTATTGTGAGAATTTGAAGATAAAGTATGCAGATACTGTCTACACTTTATTTTTCTATTGTCACAATTTGATCAATGTGTCTCGCTTTCTAGCACTTTTTGATATTCCGTTGAGTCGAGTAGTTCACTTAGGTCGGCAGTGTTGGAGGGTTTTAATTTGTACAACCATGCTGAGTAGGTATCCTGATTGATTTTTTCTGGTGCAGATTCAATCTCAGGATTAGTCGTGATTACTTCTCCTGAGATAGGCGCATACACGTCGGCGGCTGCTTTAACCGATTCAACAACAGCGCATTCCTCTCCTTGTTTAAGATGACGTCCAACTTGTGGAATTTCCACAAATACCATGTCGCCTAGTAACTCTTGAGCATGGTGCGTAATTCCGATTATAGCCGTACCGTCTTCTTCAAGCTTTACCCATTCGTGAGATTTCGTATATTTAAGATGGGTTGGAATATTCATGTTTACACTCCAAAATTAAATAATGCCGCTTTATAATTCGATTCAAATTAAACTCTTCCCATTCCGCACGAATGGGTACTTAACTACTCTTGCCCGTAGTGTCTTGTCTCGTACCAATACCTGTACTTCATCGCCTGCAGATATTTGTAATGGCAAACGCGCTAGTGCAATAGATGCATTTAGTGTAGGTGAGAAACCGCCACTGGTAATTTCGCCTTCGCCCCCTTCTTTGTTATATTGCAAAGAGACTTTCTGGTGACTTCGTAATACGCCGCGATCCAGCAGTAACAGACCAATTAATTGATATTTAACATGTGTTTCTAGAAGTGTTTTTTTGCCAATGAAGTTACGTTCACTTTTTAAATCAACTGTCCAGGCCAACCCTGATTCCAAGGGGCTGGTAGTTTCGTCCATATCCTGGCCGTAAAGGTTCATGCCAGCCTCGAGTCGTAATGTGTCACGTGCACCGAGTCCCGCAGGTCCTACCCCTGCTGTATGGAGCGATTTCCATAAGTATGCAGCATCACTATTGGGCAGTGTGATTTCAAAGCCATCCTCACCAGTGTATCCAGTGCGAGCAATAAAATATTTGTCAAATGTGGTTGCCTGAAAAAGTTTTAGATTTTCTGTTGCCGCTTGAGCTTCAGGAATAACTTGCCAAACTTTAGCGCGGGCATTCGGCCCCTGAACTGCTATCATAGCAAGATCTCGGCGCGGAGTAATTTCCAGTCCGGAAGCAATCTCATCGCGCCGAGCCAGTATCCAAGACATATCTTTGTCAGCAGTGCCCGCGTTTACAACTATACGGAACCATGATTCAGATAGGAAATAAATGATGAGATCGTCGATCACCCCACCCCTAGGGTTGAGCATACAGGTATAAAGCGCTTTGCCCGGTTGCATCAGCTTGTCTACGTTGTTGGCGACTAGTTGCCGCAAAAAATCACGTACACCTTTGCCCTTGATATCCACCGCCAGCATATGTGATACGTCGAACATGCCTGCATCACTACGTACTTTATGGTGTTCGTCAAGTTGAGAGCCATAGTGTAGGGGCATGTCCCAGCCACCAAAGTCAACCATTTTTGCGTTCATGTTGCGGTGGGTTTGATTAAGCGATGTCGTTTTCATTACAAATTGTTTTTACAAAATAAAAAGGTGAAGCCATATAAATATGACTCCACCCCTCTGTCCTTTTTACCTGAGAGATTACAGAACTTTTGTCCCGTGTGCCCCTTCGGTGGCCGATTCATGTCGGCACTCTCCAGAATAGCCTGTAGCAAGCGGTCTTCAGGGATCAAGGCTGGCCTGATCTATGCCTGAGCGATTCCGGGGGGTTGCGCCTTCGGCGGCGCTGATGAAGCTGGCGCACTCTTCCGTTTAGATACAAATGGCTGAAGACGAATTATACTCTAGCGTTGGCGATTAAAACAAGGCATGCATACTGCACTTGGAATCATTTTTTGTTCATCAGTTTGTAAATTAGCTAACCCATTAATCTCAAAAATCGAAAAATTAAGCAATGCTGACACACTTTAACTGTAGACATAGAAAGATCGATACAAATTTTCATTTTACATACGATTTATGTAGGCCATAATAGATAGTATGTGTGGATTCTCTGATAAATAAGTGAGACGATATTGCACCGACATGATCCCCTAAGAGTGATGCCGGAATCTACTAAACCGCTACTTCTACTGGTTGACGACGACGTTCTTATTACTGAAACTCTGAGTTTTATACTGGGCCAGGATTTTGAGGTGTACGTGGTTAAATCACGTCCTCAAGCCATCGAACTGGTGAGACAATTGACAGTGCCGCCACAGTTAGCATTGGTTGATTTGGGGCTGCCACCCCTTCCTCACCGTCCGGAAGAAGGTTTTAAGCTCGTTACTGAACTTCTTGCACATTCACCTGAGATGAAAATTCTGGTGCTATCCGGTCAGAATGAAGAGACCCATGCACGCCATGCTCGATTACTAGGGGCAGTAGATTTTATTTCCAAACCATGTGACCCCCAAGATCTGAAAGCACATCTTTTTAATGCTCTGAAAACCCATAAGGCTGAGATTGATGCAAGGACTACGGGTGGGCCAGGTGATCTAGGGATGGTCGGAAATAGTGCGCCCATCCAAAAAATGCGCAACCAAATTATCAGCTATGCTGCTGCGCCTTACCCAGTATTGATCGAGGGTGAATCGGGTAGCGGCAAGGAGCTTGTAGCAGCCCAACTACACCGCCAGAGTAAGAAATCCAGTGCACCTTTTCTTGCGCTCAATTGTGCTGCTATCTCCCCTACGTTGGTGGAGCCGACACTGTTCGGTTACAGCAAGGGTGCGTTTACAGGTGCAATGAGCGCCAAAACTGGTTATTTTGAGGATGCTGGAGAAGGAGCGTTGTTTTTGGATGAAATAGGTGAATTACCGTTGGATTTGCAGGCAAAGCTATTAAGAGTGTTGGAAAATGGAGAATATCAACGAGTGGGTGAAACCCAGACGCGTAAAAGTAATGCGCGTGTGATCGCTGCGACAAATCGTGATCTTCGTCAGGAAACACGTGCCAAGCGTTTTCGCTCTGATCTCTATCATCGTCTCAGTGTGTTCACCATAAATGTGCCATCACTTCGAGAATTAGGTGATGACCGATTTCTATTACTAGAATTTTTTCGAGATTTTTATTCTACTCGAGGGGGGAGTGAACCATTTGATCTCAGTTCTGATGCAATGGTGCGGTGGCAGAGCTATTATTTCCCAGGCAACGTGAGAGAATTACGCAACATCATTATTCGCCTTTCTACCAAATATGCTGGTCAAACAGTGGGTTTGGAACAATTAGAAGGTGAGTTGGATACTGGCGGAGGGTTCAATGAGGATTTGACTGCGTCTCTCATACCCGGGGATCCTGAAACACAGAAGGAGCTTGCAAGGAAACATTTGCAAAGCCAACAAAATTTCAGTCTTGATCATACGCTCAAACAATGGGAACAATGCTATGTTGAGGCAGCACTTAAACTGACTCACGGTAACGTTAGCCAGGCAGCAAAGCTTTTGGGAGTAAACCGAACCACGCTATATAGTCGAATGGAGGCTGCGGAGAAAGTACAAGATTGAATCTGATCCATTTACCATGGGTTACCAGGAAAAACAAAATTTGTCAGACGAGGCATACTATACTCGTGCATTTACCAATATTTACTTAAATTTACCACTAGTTTTCTGAAGCGTAAGAGGCAGAAGAATGTATCTTAGCCATTTTGGGCTTGCTGAGCAGCCTTTTACTATTACTCCAGTCACTGATTTCTTTTATGGTGGTGCCAACCGTGGTGCGACGTTAGAGGCACTGACTTATGCGATCACGCATGGTGAGGGCATAATTAAGGTAACCGGCGAAGTTGGTAGTGGTAAAACCATGCTTTGTCGCGTACTAATGGAGCGACTGCCTGAAAATGTGGAAACCATTTATCTTGCCAACCCGAGCCTATCACGAGAGGAAATTCTTTATTCTATTGCCGATGACTTAAATCTTAATCTGGCTGGAAGTCGTGCTAACGAAGCGCTGCGCGCGCTGCAAAATGCGCTAATCGAAAAGTACGCCGCAGGCAAGCAGGTGGTGGTGTTAATAGATGAAGCCCACGCCATGCCGGTGGAAACGCTGGAGGAAGTACGACTGCTCTACAATCTTGAATCGACTCGTCACAAGTTACTTAAAATTGTTTTATTTGGTCAAACTGAACTGGACGCCATGCTATCTTTACCGAAAATGCGTCAACTCAAGGATCGCATCACACATCATTTTACTACGCAACCATTCAGCACAGAAGCAGTAAATGAGTACTTGATGTTCCGCATGCGTGCAGCAGGTTATCATGGTCCGGACAATTTTACTCCTGAAGCGGTAGGTTTGATTGCTAAAGCTTCTGGTGGGCTTACTAGGCGGGTGAACATCTTTGCTGACAAGTCCTTACTAGCGGCGTTCATTGGTAATACCCATGGTATAACTGTAGATCACGTCAAGGCTGCGATTGGGGACTCAGAACCTAATACCAATAGAAGATGGCTTGATAGACTTTCAGATCGCAGAAGGCCAAATAGCTCAAACTCAATTTATTGGGTAATAGGTGGTTTTGCCCTGCTCGTTGGCATAATACTGGGTGGATTAATCTTGTAAGAAATCCATACTAAGTCAGAGGCCATTACTGGAAATATGGTTACAGCCAGTTATATAACAGCTTAAATTCTACTCATTCTGCAACAACTGAAGCAGCAGACCCCAGTTTTTCTCAATTTGTTCCGATATCCTCTATGTTGTAGTGCTTGAGCCTAGCTCTAACACAATGAAAATGGGCACATGGAAAGATAGACTGGCAAGAAGCTTCAAACTCGCTAATTTAATATTTTGTTACACGGCCAATCTAGGATGAGATGTACAAGAAGCGTTACAAACCCTAGGTACGTATACCTTGAGCAGTGATAATCTGGAGCAGTTAATAGAAGCAATCATCATGGTGACTCGCCCTGATCATGAGTAACGGTAGTTTTGGTGGTATCCATAAGAAGATTCTCAAGTCGTTGGGAGAGAGCCATCAATGATGAATGGGGCTGACACTAGGGAGAATAAGGAGGGATATGTATAGGAAAAATAATTAGAAACTTGGTTAAAGGAGTCAAAATTGATGCCGATACATATAGTTGATTGTATCGGCTCTTTTATTTGAAAAATTAGCGATAGAAATTATTATATTAGGAAAGCAAGTTATAGTTTTATATCATATCTTTTAGTAAGTTAGATAGGTTTATTGTACTTTATTAGGTGGCCAGAAACAAATTATGCATCATTCTTCATTAAAGATTGCTTGTTTATGCCTGTTGCTAAGCTCTTGTGCTACACCGCCACAAGAGATTTCAAAAGGGCACATTAGCGTTGAATCCACCAAACCTCCACGCTCGGGCATTATTCCCGAGCCGGTAAAACAGGCAAACCTTCTATCATCGCCCAAGCCCATCATCAAACCCGACACGTATAGCGTTGTTGTGACCAGTGTTTCCGTTCCAGAGATTCTTTTTGCGCTAGCGCGCGACGCTAGACTTAATCTGGATATCCACTCTGGTATTAGAGGGGTAGTTACGATGAACGCCGTTGATCAGACCCTGCCACAAATTCTTCACCGTATCGCCCGACAAGTGGACGTACGGTATGAAATGGATGGATCGAATTTATCGGTTATGCCTGACACCCCATTTCTACGTAAGTATAAGATTGACTACGTGAATATGACGCGGGATACGACTGGTACCATAGGAATTGCCACTCAGATCGCTACCCCCGGTTCTATGGGTGCGGGACTAGGGGGAGGGGGAGCTGAGAGTGAGGGGAATGTTTCGCTTACCTCAGTTGCAAATGTTTCCAAAAATCGTTTTTGGGAAACTCTAGAGAAGAATTTGCGTGACTTGTTACGGGAGACGGACAAAATCCTACCCGCAGGTTCACCTTCCCCAGAAGAAGAAGCGGCAGAAGCGGAATTGAATGAAGCAGAAAGACGCAGCGACGAGCGCAAGGAGAAGGCTGAAAGAGTTCAGTCCCCTGATTTCCAGACAGTCGAGGCAGCTCAAACAGATATACAACATGAGGACGATGCCGCGGTCAGAGCAGCAAAACGAGCATTATCCAGAGCAAAAAATCTACCAACCTTCCGAGAGGCTGCTTCTGTTATTTCTAATCCGGAGGCGGGAATAATCATGGTTCGTGCTACCAGTCGCCAGCACGAGAGCGTGCAGGAGTTTCTTGATCACGTCATGACAAATGTGCGTCGTCAGGTACTCATAGAGGCTACTATCGTTGAGGTAACCCTTAGTCGGAACTTTCAGAAGGGTATTGACTGGCAATACCTTCAAAAAAATAATCCTCAGTTAGCGATTGGCGCGGGTTCGACCACTGCAACCATAAATGCTGTAACCGGTGCACTAATGCCAGTAGCGGGACCAGCGATAGTTGCTGGCCAGCTATTCACCGCGGCTTTCCGTGAAGGCGGTTTTACCAGTGCTATTGAACTGCTTGAAGCCTTCGGTACCGCAAAAATTATTTCGAGCCCAAAATTATCCGTGCTCAACAATCAGACGGCAGTCTTGAAAGTAGTAGATAACCTAGTTTATTTCACAGTTCGGTCAAATGCCTCACAGAGTCAGTTAAATGTGGTGAACACTTTTACTTCCACCCCCCACACAGTAGCAGTAGGATTCGTGATGAGTGTTACTCCGCAGATTGGAGACGATGACTCGGTTTTACTGAATTTGCGACCTACTATTTCCCGCACTATTGGTGATGGAGTACAGGATCCTAATCCGCAGCTTACCGATGTGCCCAGTTTTATTCCTGAGATTCAAACGCGTGAGATGGAATCACTGATAAGAGTAAATAGCGGGGACGTCGCCGTGATGGGTGGGCTGATGCAGGACGATATAGTCAACAGGAACGCAACTGTTCCCGGATTAGCTAGTATCCCGTTGCTCGGATATTTGTTCCAGAACCGTAACGAAACTTCGAACAAGACCGAACTGGTAATCTTAGTGCGGCCAGTTGTTGTCAAGCAAGCTAGTTTAGATGGCGACTACAAACACCTACGCGGAATGCTTCCTGATGACAATTTTATGATCAAGCGCCATGGGGTGCGTGAACTTGGAGACAGAGACAATCTTCTTTTCAAACCCCCTGTGGTAGGTGAACTTGGAGACGGATAGCCATGAGCCTGCTGCTAGAGGCTTTGAAAAAAGCTGAGCGGAATAAAATTGAGCTGGTTCAAAATAACGCGGTAGTTGAAAATACCACCGCTACATCTGTTTCTGGTTACGCCTCCGGTGAAGAACTTGAACTTGTTCCAGAGAACACTCCTTCCTCCAATGATGCACCTAAACAACAAACCGACCACGCATCGACTCAAAATCGTATAGCTGCGCAGAATGTATTTTCGGCAAAGCAAAATAAGATAAAAGGCATAAGAATAGGACGCGCCGGTAAATGGGCAATCTTCTCGGGGGTTGTGTTGATTACGATGATGTGCGGAGCCTATTACGTGTGGAAGGAGACAACTTATACTTCCGAAATAGCTTTTCAGCCAAACGAGCTCAGGCCTGGTCTTACGCGTCAGAGGAGCGAGCCTCCTCAGGCACCATCACAGGCTAAAATAAGTGTATTACCTGAATCGAACCTTGTTATGGCACCCATAGCTCGGGCTCCGATATCAAGCGATTCTAAGGATAGAGAGAAAAAAGTATCCGCGCCACTTCCTAAGAGTGATGTTTCTGGCACCGATATCATCGATACCTCTCCACCTTTATCTCCTACCATCGTGGAGCGGTCTTCCGTGTTACCTGCAACTAAAGAGCGGGAAAATTTACAAGACAGAGCCGCTACAAATTCATCCTCTGCTGAGCATCCTATTAGTATTCAGTACAACCCAAGTACGAATAAAGTTTCCCCGCAATTGACAGCCGCTTACCAAGCCTACGTTACAGGTGATTTGGATGTTGCCAGGCAGCACTATCTGAAACAGTTAGAGAGTAACCCAAGTAACAAGGATGTGTTACTTGGGCTTGCAGCCATTGCTACGCGCATGGGGCAAGATAATGAATCACAAACGTATTACCTTCGAATATTGGAATTAGATCCGCGCGACCCTTTAGCAATTGCCGGTATGGCTGGACTCGGACAGGTCACTGATCCCTATCAGACCGAGAGTCGGCTAAAAACCCTTTTGGCACAGCAACCTGATGCCGCAGCATTGCATTTCACGCTGGGTAACAATTATGTCACTCAGTTACGCTGGGCTGAGGCACAGCAATCTTTCTTCCGTGCTCTGAGCATTGATCCTACCAATGCCGATTATGCTTTTAATCTTGCAGTCAGCCTAGATCATCTGAATAAGATCCAGCTGGCGGCTAAATACTACAGTAAGGCGCTGGTGCTAGCTGGTAACAAACCGGTTGGGTTTACAAAGGTGCAAGTATCAGCACGACTCAAGGAATTAGCGCAATAGTAGATTCCGAACGGCTAGCCCTTAAAAATATATGTCAACCTCAAAATCAGAACAACTATCAGAAGATCCATCAGAAAATCCATCAGAAAATCCATCAGGGAAACCGCTGGGGCGATTGCTGGTCGAGAAGGGTGTCATCAGCGAGGATCAGTTACGCATTGCTCTGCTAGAGCAAAGTAAGCGCCACTTGCCACTCGGAAGGCTGATGGTAGGTCTAGGCTTCTTATCGGAAGCGACCATCCGTGACGTAATGGCTGAGAGCTTGGGACAGGAGAGCGTTGATCTTTCTAGTAGCATCGTTGATGCAGCAGCTATCAAACTAATTCCGAAGGATGTGGCACGACGTTTTTTACTATTGCCTCTAGCGTTAGACAAGAACGAGCGCACGCTAACACTAGCGATTGCCGATCCCGACAATATTATTGCTCTAGATCAAGTGCGTGCACTGATCAAGGATGAATACCGCCTTATTACCCAGATTGCGCGTGAATCCGAAATTATCCGTTCAATAGACCAGTATTATGGTTTTGAGCTTTCGATTGACGGTATTTTGCACGAGATCGAACCCGGAGAGATGGACTACCAGTCTCTGCAAACGGGGGTCGATGAGTTTAGTCAGCCGGTAGTACGTTTGATCGATGCACTACTGTCAGACGCAGTACAGCGTGGTGCATCGGACATACACTTTGAGCCGGAATCCAGTTTTTTGCGTATTCGGTACCGCGTTGATGGCGTTCTGCACCAAGTGCGTAGTTTGCACAAGAGCTTTTGGTCATCAATGGCGGTACGATTAAAAGTTATGAGTAATATGAATATTGCTGAGACTCGTGCACCCCAAGATGGGCGCATTTCGTTACGGCTATCGGGGCGGCCCATAGATTTTCGTGTAGCTTCACAGCCCACTACTCATGGTGAGAATCTGGTTTTGCGGATTTTAGACCGGCAGAAAGGTATCGTACCGCTGGAATACTTGGGTTTGCCAGAAGAAACGTTAGCCAACCTCAGGATTATGATCGCTCGCCCAGAAGGGATCATTTTAGTAACCGGGCCGACTGGCAGCGGCAAAACTACTACACTATATTCTGTGCTCAGTCACATCAATACCGAGGCTGTTAATATCATGACCCTTGAAGATCCCGTAGAGTACCCAATGGTGATGATCCGTCAAACCTCAGTGAATGAGGCAGCTAAGCTTGATTTTGCTAGTGGTGTGCGTTCTATGCTACGCCAGGATCCGGATATCATTCTTGTGGGAGAAATTCGCGATCATCCTACTGCCGAGATGGCTTTTCGCGCCGCCATGACCGGACATCAGGTGTATTCCACCTTACATAGCAACTCCGCAATCGGTGCGATTCCACGCCTACTTGACATTGGTATGCTACCGGACATCATGGCGGGCAACATTATTGGGATTGTCGCACAGCGGTTGATACGTGTGCTTTGTCGACATTGCAAAGAACCCTATGAACCAAGTGCTCCCGAGATAAAGCTGCTTGGCATTTTGCCAGATCAACCAGCGCAGACAATTTACCGTCCAGCAGGCTGTGATTTATGTGGACAAAATGGTTATAACGGTCGAGTAGCAATCATGGAACTTCTGAAAATGGATCAGGATATCGATGAACTGATCGCACGTCGTGCCACTGGGCGCGAGATCAAGACGCTAGCGCTAGAGAAAGGGTTTCGTCCCCTTATAGAAGATGCAATTCAGCGTGTTATGGACGGAGTTACTTCGCTAAGTGAAGTAACCAGGGTGGTTGATGTCACTCAACGGATAGCTTGATTATGGTCATGTATGCGTACAAAGCGGTCAACAAATCGGGAAAGAGGCGTGCTGGTTTGCAGGACGCATCTAATCTTGTGGATCTAGAGAAGCGCCTAAAGCGGACCGGGCTTGATCTTATCAACGGAAAGATTACCAAGAAAAATCTGTTTGCTACTGGCACAACCGTTACGCGCCGAGAGCTGATCACTTTCTTTTTTAACATGGAACAGCTTACTAACGCTGGCGTACCTTTGCTAGAAAGCCTAGCAGATCTGCGCGACACGTTATCCAATCCACTTTTACGCGAAGTTGTTGCAAATATGATCGAAAGTATAGAAGGGGGCATGAATTTTTCTCAAGCGATGGCCGAGCACCCACGCATATTTGAGAAAGTGTTTGTCAGTTTGGTGAATGCAGGTGAGAAAAGTGGCAAGCTGCAGGAAGTGTTCCTGCATCTCACCAATACTCTCAAATGGGAAGATGAAATGGCCTCCCAAACCAAGCAGGTGTTGATTTATCCAGCAATAGTAATGGTAGTAGTAACTGCTGTGGCATTTTTCCTGATGATATATCTAGTGCCACAGTTAACAGGGTTTATCAAAACTATGGGACAGACATTACCATTTCATACCAAGGCCCTGCTGTTTGTGTCGTCCGTATTCGTACAATACTGGTATGTAATTTTGGGGTTACCGGTAATTACATTCGCTATTCTCAAGTTCATGATAGCGTTTAACTCGCAGGCCCGCTATCGATTCGATGACCTAAAACTAAAACTGTGGCCAATCGGCCCAATTTTAAAGAAAATTATTCTAGCGCGTTTTGCTAATTTTTTCGCCATGCTTTATGCATCCGGAATAAGCATTCTAGAGTGTATCGCTATTTGCCGCGACATTGCTGGTAACGTAGTTATTGAGGAAAGTTTGGCCCAAGCAGGTCGGGAGATTGAAGAGGGTAAGAATCTGACCCAAAGTTTTCAAAGTGCGAATATTTTTCCACCTTTAGTCCTACGTATGCTACGAGTGGGTGAAGCTACTGGGGCACTAGACAAGGCATTGCTTAATGTCAGTTATTTTTATGACCGAGATGTGAAGGAAGCGATTACGAAGGCACAGGCCATGATAGGTCCCGCAATGACTGTGTTGCTTGGGTTAATGCTAGGCTGGATCATGTTTTCCGTGCTCATGCCGATCTATGACGTCATTAGTAAGGTGAAAATATAATGGCAGACAAGCTTCTTTTATTTCTTGGCGCTGAGTGGCTTAACGTTTATTTCTGGAGACAGGGGCAGCTACAGGTTGGGCAACCGTTTGCAAACGACGCATCAGGGCACGCAGCTTTTGCTGCTTTACTACAAGAAAATCAGAAAGCTACTTGTTATTTGCTTACCGATCTGGTGGAAGAAGATTTTCGTTCTGAATCCATTCCTCACGTTGGCGGCAGGGATCGCAAAGACATTGTACATAGAAAATTCGAGCAATTTTATAGCAACACCTCGTTTCGTCACACTCAAACATTATATCGTGAGCAGGATGGGCGACGCGATGATATGACATTGTTTTCGGCGCTGACCAACCCTGAACTAGTTGCTCCTTGGTTGGATATCATGCTGAAACACGAAGCTTCTATAGCTGGAATTTATTCGGTTCCCCTCATTAGTCGTCAACTTGTTAACCATATTTCTTCTTCCTATCTGTTACTGGTTACATGGCAAAAATACTCAGGGTTGCGTGAAATATTCTACCGAGATGGCAATATCAGTTTTTCACGGTTAACCCCACTAATACGTACTGACGATATCACAAAGCCATTGCAAACGGAGCTAAACCGTACCTATAAATATCTTAGTAGTCTTAGCTTGCTACCCCTAGATCAGGCGCTTGATGTTTGCATTATTTGTAGCAAAGAACACAAGAAACAACTACAAAAGATATTGCAAGATTCGGACAACATGCGTTTCCTGATTGAGGATATCGGCGTACTGGCTGGGCGCATTGGACTTAAGGAAAGTCCGATTGATTCGGACGCGACCTCTTTACTACTACATATGCTTGGACGTAAGCCACCAGCTAATCAGTATGCAGTTGCCGATTACATGCATTTTCACAGTTTGTGGAAAGCTAAGAACCTGCTTAAAATTTCTATAGCCGCCGCTGCGTTCGTTTGTGTGACATGGTCTGGTACCAATTTATGGGAAGCATCCGAATTAAATCAGGATATAGAATCCCTTAGTGCCATGCAATCTTCCATAGTGGCTCAAGAACGCCAGATTGAGGCGGACTATCCGCGCTTTCCTGTTTCAGTTAATCGTATGAAAGATGGGGTATCAGTTATTCAGAAAGTTTCGGCTTCTGCGCTGCTGCCTCAACAGTTTTTGACACAGGTTAGTAGAAAGCTAGAGGATTTTCCAATGATCCAGGTAAATAGCCTGTCATGGCGAGTCACATCTGGTTCAGGCGCCACACAAAAGAGTAGTCGCCAGATGATAACTCAAGCTTCGTTATCTTCTACATATCAGGAAATTCTTCTTGGTGGGGAGGTTTTATCCTCGCTTAATCTACGGGACACTATTGATTCAATTGACCAGTTTCGCCTTGCATTGGAAAGAGAAGGATTTTCAGCTACGCCTGTCACAATGCC
>QIFK01000015.1 GCA_003230615.1 Nitrosospira sp.
AACAGTAACCGTCCTTCTAACGGGCCTTGGCCAAGTAGCCGCCTCTGGAGCGAGCGATTCAAGAGATTTACCTAATGTATAAAATGTTACAACTAATATCGCCGCACGGTTTTCTACTATAGCATTACTTTTTACTGAACGCTCAGCTGCAAGACGTAATAATGACGGCAAAATTTCAGCAAGTGACACCGTTGCTACTATATCACTTCGACGACTATTTTTGGTTAGCAGAGAATGATAGAAAAATAACTGCTCACTCTCCTGCTCACTGAGGATTGATGCTTGCATCACTTTAGAAAATCCGCCCTTCCAGTGATAGACCACTTTCAATTCGCTTCGAGACATTCTAATATTCTGAAGTGTATCTAGACCAAGACGATACTCCGGACTCCGTCGCAACCAGCGTATGAGTTGAGACATAAACATGTCTGTAACTAGATCCGGTAGTACTAGTTTTCCAATGTGCACGGACTGGGGCTTAGGAATTCCCTCTGTCTCAATCAGAGTTGCCTCTAGATTCAGATAACCACCTAGCGGATTCCCCGGAGTAGGGATACTCAAAAGAACATTAGCACTGTGGTCTGCAAGGGTGACCTGCGCACTTCCCTTCACAAAACGGTTCGCCAGATAATTGGCAGCGAGGTCAGCGTCCTCGGACTGTACCCTAGCTACCGCAGTCATTCCCGGGCGCACCAGGTAACGATGCACGTCAATAATTTGTTTTGCGCGTTTTACATGTTCGGGAACAAGGATTACCTGACGGTTGATGCGTGGCTTATCTTCGAAAACTGTAAGCAAAATAGCAGCCAGAATAAGCACAGAAGCAAATAAACAAACTGTGAGAAACCAGAGGAATTTATACATAACGATACTGAATTAATTCTAGATTACCGAAATAATCTCTAAATAAAATGGAAAATTAGATACTCCGATCTTTCTCATTGTGAGATCATGATGTTATAACACTTCGTCCAGAAGCTTCTTTTATCTCTATCAATTAGTTTCTATCTTTAATCTTGTAATTTGAGCAAAAATTAAATATCAAACCTGGAACTTTGATGATGGGACAAGATCTAATGGCTTTTACTAATGATAAAAAAGAGATATCTAAGAAACTAAGCATTCCCTATAAATTTTCAACTACTTGAAGATTAATGGTAAAATACTTCCCTCCTCACTTCTGGAATACAGGACAGTCCGGTATTTTAGGGCATCGCCCTTCAAGAGCCATAATTAAAACTTAGCAATTCCTCTCTTTGCAAATTTGATCACTGTTTACATCTCAGATTTGTAGTCAACATGATAACTATACGCCAATAGAAAAACAGCCTAATAGAAGATTGGAATTAACCAATACCACCAGCCGACATAAGCTACCTGAAGTGTTCTTCCTCTAAAGATAAGCACAAATATGCCGTATACTCTCTTGAATAAAGACCTATTTCACTTTAGAATACAACCCATCTACTTTCTGGAAATTACTGCTAATGGACTATACTCATATGGTATCGGGCCTTATTGATTTACCTTGGTGGGGTTATGTTGTAGTTACCTTGGTTCTCACCCATATCACAATTGCTAGTATTACCATCTATCTCCATCGCCATCAGGCCCACCGGGCACTGGAATTACATGCTCTGCCCAGCCATTTCTTTCGTTTTTGGCTATGGCTTACTACTGGTATGGTCACCAAAGAATGGACAGCGATTCACCGCAAGCATCACGCTAAATGCGAAACTACTGACGATCCCCATAGCCCCCAAATCCTTAGCATAGGAAAAGTGGTAAAGGAGGGCTCAGAACTCTACCGCAAAGAATCTAAAAACTTGGAAACCATGGAAAGATATGGTCATGGCACGCCCGACGATTGGATAGAACGAGAAATTTACAGTAAACATAGCGTTAAAGGCGTCTCTTTGATGCTGATCATTGATCTTGTACTGTTTGGCCCGATTGGACTCACTATGTGGGCAGTACAAATGGCTTGGTCACCATTCTTAGCCGCTGGCATCATTAACGGTGTCGGTCACTACTGGGGATATCGCAACTTCCAAGTTGAGGATGCAAGCCGTAATATTATCCCCTGGGGTATTCTTGTTGGTGGTGAGGAATTGCATAACAATCATCATGCTTATGCTACTTCTGCGCGCTTATCTAACAAGTGGTATGAGTTCGACATAGGCTGGATGTACATATGCATTCTGAAGTCGATAGGACTTGCGCAAGTGAGGAAAACAGCCCCTAAACTACGCTTTAACATGGCTAAAACTAAGTGTGATCTTGACACACTGCACGCAGTGATTTCTCATCGCTATGAAGTACTAGCAAAATATGCTCATTCCCTTAAGCACACGTTTGCCAAGGAAATGGATCACCTGAGAGAAGTGGCAACACATCATGGCGTGGATCGCTCTACCATTAAACGCTGGGTTCTAGCTGACTCTAAAACATTGCTAGAGCATGAACGTGCCAAGTTAAGCTTGGTGCTGAGCAAGACTAGATCACTTGACAAAGTCTATACCATGCGTGAAGAGCTTGTGTCGGTATGGCAGCGCTCCACCGCATCCAAAGATGAGTTGGTCAAGCAGTTGGAGGATTGGTGTCACCGTGCAGAAGAAAGCGGTATCGAAGTATTAGAGAATTTTTCTCGTAGGTTACGCTGCTACGCATAATATCCTTTTGATAGGTAATAAATTAAATAGAGATGCTGTTTTGATAAAAAGAAACCCGCTATAAGCGGGTTTTTATTTGCTTTTTACAGTATTTGGTTTCAGAAAAAGCATTATTTGAGTTTGGTTTCCTTATATTTAACATGCTTACGTACTACCGGGTCAAACTTCCGAATTTCTATTTTTTCCGGAGCGGTTCGTTTATTCTTGGTAGTTGTATAGAAATGGCCTGTTCCAGCCGAAGATTCAAGTTTTATTTTCTCACGCATGATGTAACCCCTAAATTTTTAAACCGTAAAGTTTTTTATCGTTTTGTCAGATCCTATTACCACGGGCACGCATTTTTGCAAGAACTGAGTCGATACCATTCTTGTCTATGGTTCGTAGCGCCGCGTTGGATAAGCGCAAACTAACCCAACGTTTTTCACTCTCAACCCAAAACTTGCGATGTTGCAAATTGGGAAGAAAGCGTCGCTTGGTTTTGTTGTTGGCATGGGAAACATGGTGGCCAGACATGGGTTTCTTGCCAGTTACTTCACATATTCGTGACATGACAATGCGCTCCAGAATTCTTAAAAAGGCGCATTATATACTGATTCCTTGCTAAAGTTAGTATTATTCTTCTTGAGCCATAACTTGTCGCACAATCACATATCAATAATTTAATTTGTAACATGAACAGTAAATAGTAAAACTAAAATCGTACTTCTGAAAATAGAATTGAACCAAAGAAACTAATTTCTTTCTGAAGCATAAGGACGTATTTAGGTTAAACTCCTGTTCCCACACCAAACAAATTAAATAGAATACCCATGGCTAAAATCTCCATACTCCATACTAAGCGTCTGCTTTTAGGACTGACTGGCGGAGTGGCAGCGTACAAAGCGGCAGAGATTGCACGCCTGTTGATACAGGAAAATGTATATGTACAACCGGTAATGACCAAATCAGCTTGCCGATTTGTTGGTCCAGCCACCTTACAAGCATTGACCGGCAATAAAGTCTTCACTGATCTATGGGACAACCGCATTGACAACAATATGGCACACATAAATATCTCGCGTGAAGTAGATGCTATCCTGATTGCCCCCGCCAGCGCAGATTTTATAGCTAAACTTGCTAATGGTTTTGCAAATGACCTCCTCTCAACACTATGTCTCGCACGCAATTGCCCTTTATTTATTGCCCCTGCCATGAACCTGCAAATGTGGGGAAACCCTGCCACTCAACGCAACTTAGCCCTCCTGCAACGTGATGATATAACAATATTGGGCCCTGTTAAGGGTAGTCAGGCATGCGGAGAAACTGGTATGGGGCGCATGTTGGAAGCTCAGGAACTAGTCGAAGCAATGCAAATATTTTTCCAGCCAAAGCTATTACAAAATAATCGTGTTCTTATCACTGCCGGACCAACCTACGAGGCCATAGATGCAGTTCGCGGCATCACCAATTTAAGTTCTGGAAAAATGGGCTATACATTAGCCCGCGCGGCACTGGAAGCAGGTGCAAAAGTTACCCTTATCTCTGGTGCAGTATGTCTGGAAGCCCCTTTTGGGGTCACTCGAATCAACATAATAAGTGCTAAGGACATGCTGGTGGCTGTAAGAAAAGAAATTTCCAATACTGATATTTTTATAAGCGCTGCAGCGGTAGCAGACTTTCTTCCTACCAAAATTAATAAACAGAAAATTAAGAAGGATGGTAGGAGCATGTCACTAAAACTCACTCCTAATCCTGATATTCTAGAATATGTAGCAGGGTTACCTAAATCTCCTTTCTGCGTAGGTTTTGCAGCGGAAACAGAGAATCTAGAGAAAAATGCTGAAGATAAACGGCGCAAGAAAAAAATACCGCTAATTGCCGCTAATCTGGCCCAGGATACTATCGGTTCTGACGAAAGCGCACTGATACTGTTTGATGACAAGGGCAAACACCCTCTACCTAAGGCACCAAAAATAGTACAGGCGCGACGTTTAATTAAACATATTTCACTACTATATAAAAAATGAACATAATATTATGGTAATAATTGATGTAAAAATTCTTGATTCTCGCTTACAAGATCAGCACCCAGCCTATGCCACTTCTGGTTCAGCTGGACTAGACCTACGTGCTTGCACTGAAAGTCCAATAACTATTCAACCAGGAGAGGTCAACCTTATCCCGACTGGGGTAGCTATCTACCTCGCTGATCCGGGGCTAGCGGCAATGGTTTTGCCTCGTTCCGGACTAGGCCACAAACATGGAATCGTACTGGGCAACTTAGTAGGGCTGATTGATTCAGATTATCAAGGACAAATACTCGTCTCCTGCTGGAACCGTGGCCAAGTACCTTTCCTACTAAATCCTCTAGAACGTATTGCACAACTTGTTGTAGTGCCAGTTGTGAGAGTGAATTTCAACATAGTAAATGATTTCGAGAAAAGCAACCGTGGCGACAAAGGATTTGGTAGTACCGGCGAGCACTAAATTACCATGCGCTTTCTTTCGATTATTCTGCTTTTTCTTCTGTCGGTTCCAGTCAGCGCAGAAATGCCAACAGTCCATCTCAAGATTTCCGGCCATGCTCTTTCTGCTGAAGTTGCTTACACTCAGAAGAATCGTACTAGGGGGCTTATGCATCGCAAATCAGTAGCTAAAAATAGCGGTATGCTATTCGTGTTTCCTGAAACTAGTCTCCACAGCATGTGGATGGTTAATACCAATATTCCACTGAGTATCGCCTTTCTTGATGAAAGTGGCATGATACTCAATATTGTTAATATGTTACCTCGTACACAAACAAAACACAGTGCAGCTAATGCAGCAAAGTATGCACTTGAAATGAATCTCGGTTGGTTCAAGGCAAGAAAAATTAAAACAGGGCAGCATGTCTCAGGGCTAGAAAAAGCTCCTGCTGCAAAATAAACAACTGATGTTTAGTCAGCTATCCTATCTTAGTTCCATCACATTCCTGGGAGCATCCCTTTTAATCCACGCATCATTTTCGCCATCCCACCCCTATTCAGCCTCTTCATCATTTTCTGAGTCTGTTCAAATTGTGCCAGTAAGCGGTTTACCTCCTGCACTGAAACACCTGCCCCAGAAGCAATGCGGCGCTTGCGTGATGCTTTAAGAATTTCTGGCTTAGCGCGCTCCTGTAATGTCATAGAATTGATTATGCCTTCAGTCCGGCCGATGACCTTGTCGTCCATTTTTATATTTTGTGCAGCCTGACCTAATTGCGCAGGTAACTTGTCGACCAAAGCACTCATACCACCCATATTTCTCATTTGCTGAAATTGCATTTTGAAATCATCGAGATCAAATTTCTTGCCTGACTTTATTTTTTTTGCTAGCTTCTCTGCCTCCTCCTGATCCACCCCACGTTGAGCTTCCTCAATCAGTCCTAGTACGTCACCCATGCCAAGAATACGTGAAGCCATACGGCCTGGATTAAACGCTTCCAGTCCTGTTAATCTCTCGGATACACCAGCAAATTTGATCGGCTTACCAGTGATGTGACGTACTGACAGCGCTGCTCCCCCACGAGAATCGCCATCTAGCTTAGTAAGAATAACTCCAGTTAGTGGCAATGCTTCGGCAAATGTTTTAGCAATGTTAACCGCATCTTGCCCTTGCATTGCATCCACTACGAACAAGGTTTCGATAGGTTTGAGCACAACTTCCAATTCACTGATCTCACGCATCATGACTTCGTCTATAGCCAAGCGCCCAGCAGTGTCCATAATCATTACATCATGGTGATGCTTACGGGCAAATTCTAACGAATCAACAGCAATTTCATGTGGCTGCTGCCCTACTCGTATTGGGAAAAAATCTGCCTTAACCTGTTTAGCTAGCAACTCTAGCTGATGAGTTGCAGCTGGGCGATAAATATCGCAAGAGACGAGCAATACTTTTTTCTTTCTCTGCTCTATCAACCATTTCGCTAATTTACCGCTACTAGTGGTTTTGCCTGCACCTTGTAAACCTGCCATAAGGATTACTGCGGGGGGTACGGTAGCAAGCTTAATCTCAGTATTTTCTCCCCCCATAAGGGTAATAAGCTCTTGATGTACAACGCCTACCAGTGCCTGTCCCGGCGAGAGACTACCTATCACTTTTTGTCCGATAGCTTTTTCTTTGATACGTGCGATGAAATCTTTGACTACTGGCAAAGCGACATCAGCTTCCAGTAGCGCCATCCGTACTTCACGTAATACATCCTGGATATTAGCCTCAGTCAGTCTCGCCTCACCTCGCAAGGATTTCATGACACTAGAAAGTCGATTGGTAAGATTGTCGAACATGCTAAATGCCTCTCAAGAAAAATTGGTGTAAACTAATTTGTTATTTTCGTTCTAGCCGCTATTTTATGACTGCTATTTTAGCGTATCTTGTTGCCTTTCTGCTTTATGGACTAATCGGTTGGCATTTCTGGCGCACCAAATGGAAGACGTCGACACAACCCATGGATGGCGCTATTGTAGCTGCTAGTTGGGAAAATTTTGCAATTCTCATACCACTTATATTACACGGCTATACGCTTTATCTATCCATATTTGCCGGTTCTGGACTAAGTTTTGGCGTAGGTAATGCAGTTTCTTCTATAGTATGGCTCACCGCCCTAGTCTACTGGCTATCCAGCTTCTTCTACCGCCTAGAAGTTTTACAAACTCTTATTGCACCAGTAGCGGCAGTGGCTGTACTGTTACCGCTTGTATTTCCTTCACTGCGCCCCTTGGCTAATACTGAGTTCCCCGCATTCAAGGCACACATTCTAGTCGCGATGATGGCTTACAGTCTACTCACCATTGCTGCACTACACGCCTTGTTAATGGCGGTCGTGGAGCGACGCCTGCACCACCCCACTATGCCTTCGGTTCTGGCAAATCTGCCCCCTCTTCTGACAATGGAGAAACTATTGTTCCGCATCATCTGGGCAGGATTCATACTGCTCACATTAACCCTTGTCAGTGGCGTGGTATTTTCTGAAGAGGTATTCGGTCAACCACTCAAATTTACTCACAAAACCTTATTCGGTTTCATTTCTTGGGGTGTATTCGCTGCCCTACTCACAGGTAGGGAATTGTACGGCTGGCGTGGACGTATTGCTATTCGCTGGACGCTAATTGGATTTGTCATCTTGCTACTGGCCTATCTTGGTAGTAAGTTTGTATTAGAAGTGATATTGCAACGTTAACACTCAAGACCATGTAAAAATAGGGTAAGTTTAGTAGGATGATTGGACATTCTCTCCTTGAGTCCTTGACAAAACTCCCTCCCCCTTCGATACTAAATTCTCCTCATTAGAATAAAGGCACTTCTTGGAAGATATGCCGTTATATGCGCTGCTGATCGCGTTAGTTATCTTGTTGGTCCTATCTGCATTTTTTTCTCTCTCTGAAACTAGCATGATGGCAATCAACCGTTACCGGTTGAAGATTCTTACTAAACAAGGACACCGCGGCGCCCGCCTGACCACCCAGTTGTTAACAAATACTGATCGGCTACTAGGAGTCATTCTCCTTGGTAACAATTTGCTAAATGCTGCCGCTGCAACATTAGTGGCAGTAATTATTTCTACTATTTTTGGTCACAATGATCTTGCGCTATTCATCGGCACAATATGTGTAACGTTCGCCATTTTGGTATTTAGCGAGATAACACCAAAGGTAATTGCTGTCACCTATCCAGAACAAATCGCACTAGTTTCAAGCTACGTGTTAACACCATTATTGAGGTTTTTCTACCCAGTAGTATGGTTCGTCAATCTATTTGTGCAGGCGCTACTTTTTATACTGCACATTAAGCCTAAAGATGGTAATGCTGTACACAAACTGAGCCTACAAGAACTCAAAACTCTGGTATTGGAAGAGGGATCTTTCATCCGAAAAAAACACCAGAGCGTGTTACTTAATCTGTTTGACCTTGAATCTATTACCGTTGACGACGTTATGGTGCCACGCGGACAGATCGAAGCTATAGACTTAGAATCCAGTGATGAAACAATCCAAAATCAATTACTTACTTGCCATCACACGCGCCTACCATTGTATCGGGGAACCTTGGATGATGTGGCTGGAATAATTTCTGCCCGCAAGGTATTAAACCAAATGGGCAGCGGTGAAACTACCGCCTTAGGACTTGAAAAGATCATGCGCGAACCGTACTTCATCCCATCTGGCACACCTCTCTTTTGGCAGTTACAGCTATTCCAAGAAAACCATGAACGTGTCGGCTTTGTAGTGGACGAATATGGTGACTGGATGGGACTAGTTACTCTGGAGGACATTGTCGAAGAAATTATTGGAGATTTCACCACTCACTCACCATTACAAGTCGGCACACCCCTAAAACAAAAAGATGGCAGCATAATTGTTGAAGGAAGCAGCCTATTGCGTGATCTTAATCGAAAACTTGGACTAAAACTTCCACTAGACGGACCTAAAACTCTCAATGGATTGATTTTAGAACATTTTCAGGATATCCCTGAAGCTGGTACAGGCCTAAAAATCGCCGGGTATCCAATGGAAATTATCCAGACACAGAATCGGGTGGTCAAAGTAGTTCAGATTTATCCCGTTTCAACTGTCATTGAGTAGAGAAAATGACTTCAAACACATAGGGTTATGGTATACACAATGTTATGAAATTTATTCTAAATCTTTTCCGTAATAATGCCGTTAATACCGTTATTGCGATTGAATTCTCACAAAGCACTCTCAGCTGATTGCATAGGTGCTAAGAGAAAGAGAAAAAAAGAGAAATTTCTGGATGCAGCATCGTATTCAACAATGTTGTATAGAATGGATTACCCCAAGGAGTCATTATGGTAGCTGCAACTGCAACTGCAAACAGGAAAAGTAAAGCCAAGGAAATAAGCTATTCCTGGGAAGGTAAGGACAAATCTGGAAAGAAAATAAAAGGTGAAATGCGAGCCGCTGGCTCGGAAGTCGTTAGCGCGATTCTGCGTCGTCAAGGTATTAAAGTCACAAAAATAAAGAGAGTCTGGGCAACTGGTTCTGTCACTGAGAAAGACATAACCTTATTCACCCGTCAGCTTGCAACCATGCTGAAATCAGGCGTTCCGCTACTTCAAGCTTTTGATATAGTAGGCAAAGGTCATAGTAATCGTGCGGTTGCCAAACTGCTAATGGATATCAAAACTGACGTTGAGACCGGTAGCAACCTAGCTAGTGCCTTCCGGAAATATCCCTTATATTTCGATGCGCTATTCTGCAATCTGGTAAGTGCAGGTGAAGCTGCTGGTATTCTAGACAGCCTGCTAGATCGCTTGGCCACCTACAAGGAAAAAATTCAGGCCATCAAAGGAAAGATAAAATCTGCCCTCTTTTACCCTATTTCGATTATTTTGGTGGCGTTCGGAATTACTGCAGTGATCATGATTTTTGTAATTCCTGCATTTAAAGAATTGTTTTCTGGATTTGGTGCAACTCTTCCTACACCCACACTTATAGTTATGGAAATTTCTGACTTTTTTGTGGCTTACTGGTGGGCGATTTTTGGTACGGTAGGTGGCACCTTCTACGGTTTTTTCTTTGCATGGAAACGTTCCATCCCTATGCAGCGGGTTATGGATCGACTGTTGCTAAAAATGCCAGTTTTTGGTGATGTCATACGCAAGGCAACCATTGCACGTTGGAGCCGAACACTATCGACTATGTTTGCAGCAGGTGTTCCACTGGTAGAAGCGCTTGATTCTGTTGCGGGTGCAGCGGGTAACTATGTCTATTTTGAGGCTACCAAGAAAATTCAGTTGGAGGTTACTACTGGAAATGCCTTGGCTAGTTCGATGGAAAACACGAATGTTTTTCCCAGTATGGTGATTCAGATGGTTACTATCGGCGAAGAATCCGGTGCGCTAGACTCCATGCTCAGCAAGGTGGCCGACTTTTTTGAGGGAGAAGTAGATGATGCCGTCGCCGCGATTTCTAGCCTAATGGAACCGGTCATTATGGTGGTGCTAGGTACTCTTATTGGTAGTATGGTAGTTGCAATGTATCTGCCAATATTTAAAATGGGCCAAGCTGTCGGCTAAATCCGGGAGTTGGGGGACACACTGTATCCTCTTGAAACCTTGTAGTATTACTGAAACCCGGAAGCCCCTATGTCATTCATTACCCTGCTGCAGACCGCTCCTATTTTATTCATTTCGCTGTGTGCTACCATTGGTTTGATGGTGGGTAGTTTTCTGAATGTTGTCATTCTCCGACTTCCGAAAATGATGGAAAGAGAATGGCACCAGCAATGTGCCGAGTTGCGTGGTGAAACCATAGAGACTTTACCACCGCTCAGTATAGCTAAGCCCCGCTCTGCATGCCCCCATTGTCAGCATAAAATAACCGCACTAGAAAATATCCCTATATTAAGTTATCTGGTTTTAAGGGGACGTTGCTCACAGTGCAATACCTCAATTTCCCCACGCTATCCTATCATTGAAGCGTTGACAGGGATTATCAGTGGTTTTGTTGCCTGGAATTTTGGATATGGATTTCTTGCACTTGCCGCCTTGATCTTCGTCTGGGCAATGATTGCACTGGCATTCATCGACCTTGATACTCAGTTACTTCCTGATGACATTACACTTCCGCTGTTGTGGGCTGGACTATTAGTCAATCTGGGTGATGGCTTTACCGACATCCGTTCTGCTATCATCGGTGCTGTCTCTGGCTTTCTTGCCTTATGGTCAGTTTACTGGTGCTTCAAAATTGCAACTGGCAAGGAAGGTATGGGTTATGGTGATTTCAAATTACTTGCTGTGATTGGCGCATGGTTTGGATGGAAAATGCTACCACTAGTAATCTTGATTTCCTCCTTGGTGGGTGCCGTAGTTGGCATTGGGCTGATAGTCATAACTAAGCATGGACGCAATGTCCCTATTCCGTTTGGGCCATATCTAGTTGGTGGTGGTCTTATTGCGCTATTTTGGGGAAATCAACTTAATCATACATATCTTGGTCTGTTTTAGCATATGTCTTTGGTAATTGGATTAACTGGAGGAATCGGTAGCGGAAAAACCAGCGCTGCAAAATTCTTTACTTCTGAAGGTGTGGATGTTATTGATACGGATAAGATCGCGCGCAAACTTGCACAACCACATGGCTCTGCCATCCCAAGTATACAAAAATCATTCGGTAAAAATTTTATTACTACAAATGGAGCGCTAGATAGAAAAAAAATGCGCGATCTTGTATTTTCTGATGGCGCTTCCCGACGACAACTTGAAGCGATTCTCCATCCACTTATCCGAACAGAGGCGGTCCGTCTTACCGCACTCGCTTCTTCTCCTTACATAGTGATAGTCGTGCCGCTGCTGCTTGAAACTGGTGACTATCGTGAAATAGTCCAGCGAATCCTGGTGGTAGATTGCAATGAGGAAAATCAGGTTGCTCGCGCTATTATTCGTAGCGGATTGAACGAACAAGAAGTACATGCCATCATGGCAACACAAATCTCTCGCCAAAAGCGTCTAGAGCAAGCAGATGATGTAATTGTTAACGACATGGAAATGTTGCATTTGCAAAAAAGTGTAGGAATACTACACCAGAAATATCTCAGCTTATTGAATGAATATTGAGCCAGTTAAACGTAACACTACTAATTTTAGGGTAATTTCCATTTGTAAAATTACGTTTTATAGAGCAAAATTACCATGTTACATGGTGTCATCTAGGCTATTTCATAGTGATTTGTTACGAACACCCTCTCAATGAACGTATTCGCACCTTGTTGCGACTCGAGGACTTGTTTGACAAGGTTACTTTTTTTGCAAATAAGGATGATGCGGCTGAGCATCATTCAGCGCTTGTTACCTTATTTGAAATTCTCGATGTTGCGAGCCGTGCTGACATGAAGTCAGACCTACTACAGGAACTAGAGCGACAAAAACAAGCACTGGAATCCTTACGTAAAAATCCAGATGTTTCTGAAGAAGCGCTGGATCAGGTGTTAAATAATATTCAAGTTGCTTCTCACGGAATGTTGAGCATGACTGGGAAAGTTGGTGAACACTTGCGTGAAAATGAGTGGCTGATGGGTATCAAACAACGTGTAGGAATTCCTGGGGGGGCATGCGAATTTGACTTGCCATCCTACCACTATTGGTTACATTTAGACCCTTCACTCCGTCGTGAGAACCTTAATGAATGGATTACGCCTTTGCTGCCAATCCATGATGGCTTTAGTATCATCCTGCGCCTTTTACGAAACAGTGGAAAAATTTTGCAACACATAGCCCACCGCGGAATGTTCCAACAAATGGGACAGGGATGTGCTGCTCATATGCTTTGCCTGAAGGTAAATGAGCGCCTACCCTGTTTCCCAGAGATTAGTGCCAACAAATATGCCCTCACCATTCGCTTCGTCACCTCAGGCTCAGGGAAAAAAACCAAGGTATATGAAAATGATGTAGAATTTGAATTAACTTTCTGTACCTTGTAAGCATCAAGCCACTTTTTCCCCACAATTATCTAGTAAACTTGTATAAATACTGATGGAAGAGACCGTTATTAACTGTCCACAATGTAATAAAACCATCGTGTGGAATACTACAAACGATTTCCGTCCATTTTGTTCTAAACTGTGTAAGATAATCGATCTAGGGAAATGGGCTACTGAGTCCTACCGAATACCAAAAACGGAAGAACTAGAAACTGATAAATAACTTATTAAGTAATTAGTTATAGTACTACGCTTTAACTCGCCTTTTCTTTATCTAATAAATTTAGCCAGTTTGTAACTACATTTGTCAAATGGTAAAACGTTTTTCTTACTATTTTCCCATGTGAATAGACATTGGACATGCAATCTGAATAGGCTTCCAGGCGATAGTTTCATAGATAGTACGACCCCTGGAAGGATGAGCCAACTAACTATTTGAATATGTATGTTTATATTATTGTTATTTGGTTCCTGGAACCAAAATCGAACCGGCATGGGCAGATATGAATGTCCTATGCCCATCCACGCATCATGGCGATACCATGGCCACCATGTTCCCAGGCCGTAGTTAAATCTTCCAAGCGCAAGCCACCCAAAGCATAAACTGGAAGTGAAAAATCATGGATCAGTGCGGCGAATTTTCTCCAGCCCATCGGAGCAGCTCCTGGATGACTTAACGTTGGTAATACTGGCCCCAAAACTACAAAATCTATACCTAGTTGCTCAGCATGAAAAAGCTCCTCGGCATTGTGGCATGATGCCCCACACAAATTGATATTTGGACGGCTGGAAAGACCCATCAGTTGTACTGAAGAGAAATGTACTCCGTCCATACCAATTTCTCTGGATAACTCGACATCGTTATTTACCAAAACTTGCGCACCGTGACGATGAGCAAGCCCAACTACTTTATGTGCAAATACCCGTAGCTCATCTTTTATCATTACTTGCTCACGTACCTGCACCAACCGCGAACCCTGCTGAAAGGAACTTTCAATCTGCGTTAATGAAACTTGTACACCCAGTTCAGCCGCATTAGTAATTATATAGACTGAGGGAAGATTAAGCGCCTGCAATACGGGTACATTAGCCGGTAACATTGGCGCAACTCCAAATTCACCCGTAAATTGCCAGAACAACTCCTGATTTTCGTATGCGCGCAACTCGCCATGCCACTTCACAAGCTTGTAGAAATAAAGCCGCACAGTGGCATGAGCATAGGTAAAAACACGAGTGATCCACGGATAAGCAAGTTCAATGTGTATGCCTAGTTCTTCCATCAATTCACGATTGAGCGCATGCAAGCGGGATTCACCAAGTTCTACTTTCCCGCCAGGAAATTCCCAGTAACCCGCATAGGGCTTACCTTTAGGTCTACGGGCCAAAAGAAAACTACCATCAGATCTGGTTATAACTGCCGCGACCACTTCAATAACAGGGAGATGAGACATACTGAGGTAGATTGACGAGCTAAAGATTTAGCCTCAAAAGGTAGCCAAAATATTATTTATCACTTTGAATGAATCCGACATCGCCACGTTTGCGCCAGCGAAGAGCAATTGCAGTTTTCCAGTCGGTTAACCGGCTGTTCGATAGGCAGTAGCCTCTCGATGCTGGAAAGCAACTTATTGGTACAAGCATATAATTTACTAATTTTATTCATACGCTTAAAGAATCAGCTTCGATAATCTGAATTAATTTTTACATAATCGTATGAAAGATCGCAAGTCCACACCGTGGTGGAAATTTTCCCTCGGTTAAGCACAACCCGCACAGTAATTTCAGGCTGTCTCATTACTCGCTTGCCTTCTTGTTCCTTATAACTACTTGCCCTTCCACCATTCTCAGCAACTAATACATCATCAAGATAGAGCTGCAAGGATCTGACATCAAGATCATCTATTCCCGCGTAACCTACAGCTGCAAGTATTCGTCCCAAATTTGGGTCAGATGCAAAAAAAGCAGTTTTTACTAGCGGCGAATGAGCAATAGAATATGCAATCTTTACACATTCATCTAAGTCTCTCCCGCCTTCAACCTTAACCGTAACAAATTTGGTTGCACCTTCACCATCTCGTACAATAGCTTTTGCAAGTAGCATAGCTACCTCTGTCACCGCTTGTTGCAACACTCTGAACTCTGAACTCGCTTTATCCATGATTTCTACATTGCCTGCACGACCTGTCGCAATTAGAATGAAAGCATCGTTGGTCGAAGTATCGCCATCCACGGTGATCCGATTGAATGAATTATTCGCTGCATAACGTACCATTTTCTGCAACAGGGACTGGCTCAAAGCTGCGTCAGTTGCCAGGTAACCTAGCATGGTCGCCATGTTGGGACGAATCATACCAGAGCCTTTAGCAACTCCAGTAATAGTCACGATTGTTCCGCCAAGTAAAATCTGCTTAGATATCACTTTGGGCACAAGATCTGTAGTCATTATTGCCTGAGCCGCAGCAAACCAATTGTTCGGATTAAGATTGGCAACTGCTGCTGGTAAGGCTGAAATAATTCTCTGCAGAGGTAATGGCTCCATAATGACACCAGTAGAAAATGGCAGCACCTGCTTCTCATCACAACCCAACAATTCAGCCAGTTCTGCACAAATTGAACGGGCATGTGTGATACCTTCTTCTCCGGTACCAGCATTAGCGTTTCCAGTATTTATAATTAGCGCCTGGATTGGAAGTAAGGGATTAGATTCGAAAAGATGTTCCTTAGCCACTATCACTGGCGCAGCACAAAAACGGTTCTGCGTAAATACTCCAGCGATTTTTGCATCTTCATCCAACGTGATCAATAGCAAATCTTTACGATTGGGTTTCTTAACTCCCGCCTTGGCAATACCGAGAGATACACCATTTATTGGTGATAGTTGTTCGAGTAGTGTGGGCGAAAAATTTGCTGGCATAATCCTCAGGTCCAAGAAATTGTGCTATCAGACACTCTATCCTAACTCATCTTTGATACTCTACCCATATCTACTAGATTCATTGCGGGCGATGGCCTTATAATCTTTTGATTATTAGTATCGGTCTCTTGAGAAAAAGAAGCATGAATTTCGACAAAGAACTTGATGTACGTGGCCTAAACTGCCCACTGCCTATTCTGCGCTCAAAGAAATCCCTGGCGGACATGGCTTCCGGACAAGTGCTTAGAATAATCGCCACCGACCCAGGTGCAGTTATTGATTTCCAGGTCTTTTCTGACCAGACAGGCAATATTCTACTATCGCTGTCAGAGGCAAATAAAGAGTTCACATTCTACATAAAGAAAAAATAAAATTCTTAGTACGTAATACTTCTTATTGGTTTACAAACTCTAATCTGTAAAGAAACTAGTTATAAACATGCCATGAAAAGTTATTCAAAATTTGAGTACTGGTCGGCCAACCAAATGTTTTCTGTGGTCACAGCTACTTCTCAAGTGTCTTTCTTGGTGATTTCTCAAAATCACTACTAAATTGGTATTAGCCTAATGTTTCGTTAATAATGTAGATTAAAAGAAGGGTATGTGTCCATATGATATTTGTGCAAGTTTTCGGCAACAACTATAAACTTGAGCGTGAAAGCTTCTTAACACTATGCACTAGATGAGAAATCCAACTTATTCTTAATTACATCACTTCAACGCTTCAAGTTTGCATAAAATATTAAAAACATTGGGTTATGCTAGCGGTAATTCTCCATTGCTAACTCCAATGTTCCCGACTTCCTTCATTGATTTAATGAAATGAGCACTCTCATGTAATTTAGCAACTGAATCTGCGTGAGATTGTCCGCGCATACGTGCCAGACGGGCAAGACTAACAGCTGAGATGTCCCATTGCAGTTCAGCTAACAATTTATCTGCCGCATGAGGATTATTGCATACCAGCACCATATCGCAACCTGCATTAAATGCAACTTCAGCGCGTTGCACTACGTCACCGGCAACTGCAGCGCCTTCCATGCTTAGGTCATCACTAAAAATGCAACCATCAAAACCAAGTTCGGTACGTAAGACTTCTTGCAGCCAAACTTTTGAAAACCCAGCGGGTTGCGAATCCACCTTGGGGTATATGATATGTGCCGGCATAATACTGGTAAGGCCAAAATCAATCATTTGCCGAAACGGAATCAAATCATCCATTTCGATGTCGGCGTAAGTGCGCTTATCCACTGGTATTTCTATGTGAGAGTCTGCTTGGATGTAGCCGTGACCAGGAAAGTGTTTGCCAATCGCAACCATACCACCTTGCTTTAGGCCTAGCATCAGGCTGTGAGCTAGACCTCCTATAGCCTGTGGTTTACGATGAAAAGCACGATTTCCAATGATGCTACTCTGTCCATGATCTATATCAAGCACTGGAGTAAAGCTTAGGTCTACACCACAAGCACGCAATTCAGCCGCTAGTACATAGCCTGTTAGTTGTGCCAAATGACGCGCTCGAACAGGATGTTCGTCCCAAATTATCCCCAATTCACGCATTGCAGGCAATCGTGTAAAATCTTTACGGAATCGCTGTATCCTTCCACCCTCATGGTCCACTGCGATTAGCAAAGACGGAGTACGTAGAGAATGAATTTCGGTAGTTAATTCAGTTAATTGTCTGAGTGATAAGTAGTTACGGGTGAATAAAATTACACCACCGGTCAGAGGATGCTGAAGTCTTCTTTTATCGTCGATTGTAAGTTGTGTACCCTCAATGTCGAGCATGATGGGACCCAGCGACATTATTTCTCCAGGATCACAAAAGCGCAGGCAAGGCTCATCTCGTCACTCATAGAAAGATGGTAACTAGTGATTCCCTCATTTCTAATCAACAGGTTTAGCTCTGGATGAAAGTCATAGTATGGCTTTCCCAGACTGTCATGGGTGATCCCAATATGACTTAAACATACAGGGTGACGAAAACCCGTACCCATCGCCTTGGAAAAAGCTTCCTTAGCAGCGAAATGTTTAGCTAGAAACATTGCTGGTTTGCCACTATTCTCAAACTCAGGCCACTCGCCATTTGTTAGCAGTCTTTTAGCAAAACGCTTACCATATCTCTCTAACAAACGCGCAATGCGCGAGGGTTCTACAAGATCAGTCCCTATTCCATAGATCATTTGTGCTCTTCCAACATTAATTTTTTCATTTCTTGTACCGCCTGTTCAAAACCTATAAACAAGGCACGGGCTACAATAGAATGACCAATATTTAGCTCAGATATATCAGTAATCGCAGCGATGGATTGTACATTATTATAATGTAACCCATGTCCGGCATTGACTTTCAAGCCTTGATTAACCCCATGCGTTACGGCAGAGCAGATCTTCTCAAGCTCCTCCTGTTGTCCCTTTGCAGTCAGCGCGTCTGAATATCGGCCGGTATGAATTTCAATCACTGGTGCACTTGTCTTCACCGCTGCATCAATCTGTGCAAGGTCTGCGTTGATAAATAGTGAAACTCGAATACCTACTTCAGCCAGTTTGTTGCATGCACGTCTTACCTGTGCAAAATGCCGCAGCACATCTAGCCCACCTTCAGTTGTTAGTTCTTCTCGCCGCTCAGGAACTAAGCAAACATCATCCGGTTTTATACTTAACGCAAAAGTTATCATTTCATCGGTCACCGCGCTTTCCAGATTCATGCGCGTTTTAAGCAAATTACGCAGAGTTTTTACATCGCTATCTTGAATGTGGCGTCGGTCTTCCCGTAAATGCAAAGTAATCGCATCTGCTCCAGCAGACTCTGCAATCAACGCAGCTTCTACTGGACTGGGATAAGTTGTTCCACGCACCTGCCGTAGAGTTGCAACATGATCAATGTTGACTCCCAGTTCAATCATAACTTCTGTAGATCTCTCAATAATTGCCGAGTATACAACGGTTGCTCTCCAAGATAATGGTTAAGTATGTAACGCATCAGTATTTTACTTTGCTGTCTGGTAGTGACATCAGAATAATCACCTCTTTCCATGTCTAGAAGGGTTTTTCCGCTTAGTTGTAGACCACAGTTATTATCACTTCCATTCAGTGCCACCGGGCCCCGTTCGACTTCGTAGCAGTATTCTTCATCCAGGTTCAGTGGCTTCCCAGAAACAGCGTCTTCGTTGAGTGTCAAAGCATAACCTAGCTCTTTCAACATACGCCTTTCAAAATGCCGAAGAATAGGTGTGTAATCTTTCTGAGTATTCAATGCTGCCAGCGTTTCTTGATAGTACTCGAATAATTGTTCGTGAGGATCATCACGGCGCAGTAACCGCACTAGCAGTTCATTCAAATAAAAACCACAAATCAGTGCCATTCCCTGCAAAGGTTGCTGACCACCCTGCCATTCCGCCTTGTGCAAAGTGCGTAATTCTGATTTACCGGTCCAAGAAAGCTGTAATGGCTGAAACGCTAATAATAATCCCCTGAGTGCAGATTTAGGGCGCTTGGCACCTTTTGCTATCAACGGAACCCGTCCAGAATTTCGTGTAAAAGTCTCCACCAAGAGACTAGTTTCCAGATAGGGGTAAGTATGCAGCACGAAAGCAGGCTGAGCATCTTGTCGAAATTTATCTACAGTCATCAATGTCGCTTCTAAAATCAACCTATGTTCATTATCATTATGAGATTACTCATAGCCCAGAGTTTTTAATGCCCGCAAATCATCAGCCCATCCTCTTTTCACCTTCACCCATACTTTAAGATACACCTTGCTACCAAAAAGTTTCTCCATGTCTTTACGTGCCCGAGTAGCAACCGCCTTGAGCTCCTCACCATTCTTGCCTATAATCATGGCCTTCTGATTAGCCCTGTCTACAATAATAGACGCATGAATCCTACGTAGTCCGCTTTCAACTGTGAATTGATCTATGGCAACACTAACGGAATAAGGTATTTCATCCCACATCAAACGAAATAGTTTCTCACGTACCAACTCGGCTGCGATAAATCGCTCGCTACGATCTGTAATTTCATCTTCTCTAAATAAAAATGGGCTTTCCGGCAAATATGGACGGATTGTACAGATTAGTTCTGGAAGCTGTGTTCCGTGCTCAGCACTTATTGGAACCATTGCCGAGAATGCAAACTCTTTAGAAAGTTTTGCAAGGAACGGAAGAAGCTTTGATTTATCTGCTAGACGATCCACTTTATTGATGACCAGAATCACCGGCTTGTCGACAGGTAGGAGTTTCAAGATTTGTGCGTCTCGCTCATCAAAACATATTGCTTCAATCACAAACACCACCACGTCCACATCACGCACACTTTGAGTAACTGCACGATTCATTACACTATTTAACCGATTCATGTGCTGTGTCTGAAAACCGGGCGTATCGACGAAAATGAACTGTGATTGCTCATCAGTTAGGATGCCATTAATACGATGTCGGGTAGTCTGCGCCTTTTTCGAGGTGATGCTGACGTTCTGTCCAACCAAATGGTTAAGTAGCGTGGATTTGCCAACATTAGGTCGTCCAATGATAGCAATGTATCCGGTATGGTGTTTTAGAGTAGCTATCATCTTGAAATACACTCAGCGGAAAATAAAGAACTTATCCGAGGAGAATCAACAAAATTTGGACTCATCTGCAAATTTTAGCAATGCGAGTGCGCTTGTTCATAGGCTCTCTTTGCTGCTTCCTGCTCTGCGCTACGACGGCTGGCACCTTCTCCCATGGTACGAATGTTGAGTTTTGGGATAACACACTCTACATGAAATTGCTGCTGATGCGCTTCGCCACTGGTAATGACAACGGAATATTGCGGCAACATCAGTTTACGACTTTGCAGATATTCCTGTAAAAGAGTCTTAGGATCTTTACTTAAATTTTGTGGGTCAAATTGATGAAGTAGCGGTGTAAAGAGAGTGATGACAACTTCCTCAGCTTTTACGAAACCTCCGTCAAGATAGACTGCACCTAGAACAGCCTCCAGTGCATCTGCAAGAATCGAGGGGCGGCTACATCCACCACTTTTGAGTTCCCCCTCACCAAGTTTAATCTGTTTCCCTAAGTCAAGTGTTTGCGCCAATTCAAACAACGCTTGCTGATTGACGAGGTTGGCCCGAAGTCGCGACAAATCACCTTCTGGAAGACTGGAGAAATGCCTGAATACCAACCCTGCAACTGCACAGTTGAGAACACTGTCTCCAAGAAATTCAAGGCGCTCGTTGTGTGGACGGCCGTAACTGCGGTGAGTCAGTGCCTGGCACAATAACTCAGGCTGGCTGAAACTATAACCGGTTTTCTTGAAAAGCGTGTCGCTGTCCATCTCCTGATTAGCTTATATGTAGTATATGTTT
>QIFK01000106.1 GCA_003230615.1 Nitrosospira sp.
AATAATACTTTGTGTCATACCACACTGACTTGTCCCAGGAACCCGACGTTGTAGCTGCCGTCCCAGGTGTTCCATATGTTGTTGCCATTTTCATTTCCTCCTATTTCAGCATTCATAAAAAACAGCCTTATACTGGCTTAGAGCCCTAACTTGTAGCAAAGTTCAAACCATTTGAATACTTAATGAACTAGCTGGTTAAGGTGCCTATGAAAGGAAAAAAATAGATGGATAATTACATTCATAAGTTTACATAATACATTGATAAATAAAGTTAAAGTAATTCTATATTTAGAAATAGCTGGGTTGAGTGGGAGGCCATCGTGGGAACGGCATAGCTTAAGAATGAGAACTTTCATTGTAGAAAGATTGGGGTATGCTTCGAAAACTTCATTCAAAATTGATCGCTAACTTATTGAGACAGATTTTGTATTCAAATTTAAGGATGGAAGAGATATTACTAATATCCTGGGTTTTAAAACAGGCGTTAATGGGGTATCTATTTTTGTCAGTACTAACTGGATTTGCATTCGCCGACTCGTTATCAGATGCACAGCGAGCCCATCGCGCAGGTAATTATCAAGAAGCTGTGAAATTGTTTCGACTTGCTGCAAAAAATGGATCTGCAGATGCGAGATATTCTCTTGGTTCAATGTATACATATGGCGAAGGCGTGCCTTCAGACAATCAAAAAGCTGTTAAATGGTACCGTTTGGCTGCAGGTCAAGGGCACGGGGATGCGCAATATACCCTAGGTTTAATATATGGAAGTGGTCAACAAGGGTTGCCTCAAGACCATCAGGAGGCCGTTAAATGGTATCACTTAGCTGCAGCGCAGGGACATAGAGAAGCAATACTCAATCTTGGTATGATTTACGAACGAAGCCACGGCCAGAGCATCCCCCAAAACTATCGTAAAGCTGTGAAATGGTATCGCTTAGGTGCAGAGTTGGGGAGTGCCGGAGCACAAGCTAACCTTGGCATGATGTATATCCGCGGGTTTGGTGTTTCAAGAAATCTTATTCGTGCGTATATGTGGCTAGATTTAGCGTCAGCTAAAGGGATAGGTTTAGCACAGCAAGGTCGAACTGTGGCAGCTGAAGAGATGACACCATCTCAAATTTCCAAAGCAAAAAAGATGGCAAAAGATTGTAAATTACGCAATTACAAAAACTGCGATTAGAATATTGGATAGCTGTATTATCCAGTACCTATCAACTTTGTTGTAGATATGCGTACTTAAACTATATTATCTCTTTTTATTTATATCGATCTTTTGACATGTAGTTGTGTTTCCGCCTATTTTTCATCGTGGCGGTTGTTTGGTTTGATGGTAAGGACTGCGCAAGGGGCATTTCGGACGACGTATTCTGCGACACTTCCAAGGGCAAATCGATTCCATCCTGTGTAGCCGTGTGTTCCAACGACAAGTAGATCGGAATTAAGTTCGGTAGTAATACGGATTATTTCTGGGCCAGCGTCACCTTCAGCGAAGATGGTTTCGGCTTTCACTTGGAAAGAATCTGCCAGCTCCTTGAGGATGTCCTTTCCTCGCTGCCGGGTTTTTTCAAGATCTTCTTGTTCATGTGCATCCTTTTTTTTTGCTTTATAGTATGGAATACCAAGTGGTCTTGGATTAAATACGTGCAGAGCTTTAAGTTCTGCATTGTAGGTTTGGGCCAACAATACCGCATGATAACTAGCGTCTCTAGATGCTTCTGAAAAATCTGTGGCCAGAATGATCTTTTGGATGAGTGGATCCATTAAAGTTCTCCTTGGTAAATTATACATACTCTACAGCAATCATAAACGTGAGATTCTGTATCCGTCAAATTTTAGGGGCTGGAGGCAACCCAAAGTACCCTAAAAGATTCAGCACCAAAGCATCTTAAATGCTGTTGGCAGTTTCCGGGGTGATTGGTAAGGTAGCTTGCTTGTTTAAAATCAAGTTCCAGTATTGTGTCGAGCTGTTACTTCGATTTCAATTTTCATACGGGGATCAGATAAGCCAGCAGATATCATCATTGCTGCGGGTTTAACCTCACCGAAATACTTACGTAGAGTCGGCCAGCAATCGGGGAAATCTGCGGCGTTAGGAAGCACATAGGTAACCCGAACCACGTTTTGCATACTTGCCCCCGCTGTACTTAGGGCCTCCAAAATATTTTTAAGACATTGCTCGGTTTGCTCTACCAAATCTTCAGAAATTGTCATCTTGCTGTAATCAAATCCGGTTGTACCAGAGACGAAAATCCAATTGCCATCAACTACAGCACGCGAATAACTAATCTCTTGTTCAAATGTAGAACCGGAGCTTATCAATTGACGCGACATAGAGCCCTCCATATATTTAAGAATCTCATAGATATTTGATTGTTAGGTTGTTGGGTACCAAATGGATTTAACAACAAAATAGTCAAATAACAGGGTTTTATAAGATTGGTTAAGTGGGTCATTTTTTAGCACACTGTTTGTGGAGCCTCTTCCAATAAGTGGTTCCTACAAAACTTGATCCACCAGAGATAGTTGTTAGTCCAATAATCCGATACACACAACTTCGTGTAATTTTTACTTGGTAATTTGGGTTCAGCACGCTTGGCGAGTTTTTTACCAGCTTTAGTGTTTCCCCACCAAATAAAATTGGCCACATGCAGGCAAGACGCAATCTTACTTCAGATCGTGGGATGGCCATCGTATAGTTCCAGCCTTGATCCAGATATTCCATGGCTTGCCGGATAAGTTGGTTCAGTAGGGGCTGAAACGCGTGCCAGGAGTCTTGCTGAAGGAGAGAATCCGTAGTTAGTCCAGCGGTTTTCAATAACGAAGCTGGAATATAACATCGTCCACGCCTTAAATCCTTGGCTACATCTTTTACGATATTAGTCAATTGTAGTCCCTTGCCAAAGTGTATACCAACATCACTCATTTGCTCTACATTCCAGTGTGTCAACGAAGGTTGGTGAGCACACATGAGGTTTGTCCAGTATTCTCCAACGCATCCAGCAACATAATAGATGTAACGATCAAGCTCTTTGGGTGTCTCTAGTGATTGTGGATGATCAGCAGTACCATCTTGAAATACTGTCAGGTCCATCTCCATTCCCTTTGTAAGGGTAGTTATAAGACGACGGATACGAATCTGATCAGCAGGTTCACATTCAAGATAGAGTTGGAAACAATCTTTTAACCGTTCAAGGAGAATTCGTTCAGCTGGAAGCGCTTGGTGGGAGATTAATGCGGCCTGAATAGACTGAACTATTTGCCAATCTATTGTGTCCAGAGTAAAAAGTTTCTGGAAGTCCTTCAGATAAATGATACGTTCCGACTGTGCGATCAAGTCGGTATCGGTAATAGTGTCGGCTGCACGGGCAAAAAGATATGCTAGTCCCACTTGTGTGCGTACTGATGCCGGTAGAACTGCAAGAGTAAGATAAAATGACCGTGATACTTGGGACAGTAGATTTCGGAGAAGATACGACTTGGTGGTGGGAGAGGAGGTCACTGGTGTTCGCGAATTCATTTACTAGCTTTAATCATAGCGTCAATTTTTTTCCGGTCAACACGGACCATTAGATGTTCATAGCTCTTGATTTTATGTCCTTGTGGCAAAGTTTTCCATAAGTCTTCCCATTGCATAGGTTCAACATTCAGAAAAGATTCAGCCTTTTGAGCCAACATCGGTAAAATTGGTTTAAGAAAAATAGTAAGGATTCTAAAGCATTCAATCGTTATACTAGACACCAAATGCAAAGCAAGCTCTAGCTGTATTTCATCTATTTGCTTTGCTTTGTCCCACGGTTTTTGCTGATCCCAATATTCATTCACTTTGCCAGTAAGTGCCATAATTTCAGAAATAGCTAGGTTGTAACGGCGATTCTCCATATGTGTTCGAATAATAGCTGCATTTTCCAAAAGTTCGTGAACTAGTCTAGTCTTGCCATCCCTAATAGGCTCTGGTTCTTGCAAAAAAGATTTACAAGTTTGACCTGATATATCAGCTATCTGACTATGAAAGTACTTAACTAAGAAGCCAGCTGCACGACTGGCAATGTTTACATATTTTCCTACTAAATCACTGTTTACCCGAGTTATAAAATCATCGAAACTAAGATCAACATCTTCCATCGTCCCATTCAATTTTGCTGCATAGTAATAACGCAACCATTCAGGATTCAGTCCTTGCTTCAAATAATTTTCTGCAGTAATGAATGTACCGCGTGACTTACTCATTTTTTCACCGTTTATGGTGAGAAAACCATGGGAAAATATTTGGGTGGGTGTGCGGTAGCCAGAATTCTCAAGCATTGCTGGCCAGAACAATGCATGGAAATAGAGGATGTCTTTGCCAATAAAGTGATAGAGTTCAGTGGCAGAATTCTTATTCCAGAATTCGTTGAAGTTAATATTGTGTTGATTGCACAAATTTTTGAAACTACCCATGTAACCGATCGGCGCATCTAGCCATACATAGAAATACTTACCCGGTGCATCAGGTATTTCAAATCCAAAGTATGGCGCATCGCGTGAAATGTCCCAGTCAAAAAGTTTGTTTTCCTCTTCTTCGCCTAACCACTCTCGCATTTTGTTGGCAGCTTCAGTTTGTAGGTGATTCTCTTCGAGTGTCCATTTTCGTAGAAAACTTACACAACGGTTATCGGATAGCTTGAAAAAGAAATGCTCAGATGTTTTCCTTACGAGAGCCGCACTAGATACCGCAGAATAAGGGTTTCTTAGGTCTGTAGGGGCATAAGCTGCACCACATATTTCACAGTTATCCCCATACTGATCTTTCGCACTACATTTTGGGCACTCTCCCTTGATGAAGCGATCTGGTAGGAATATATTTTTGACTGGATCATAGAATTGCTCAACAGAGTGAGTGGTTATCAGGCTAGGGTCTTTTGTTTTTAGTTTTGTATAAATATCTTCGGAGTATTGACGAGTTTCTGGCGAGTGTGTGGTGTAATAATTATCAAATTCAATATGGAAACCTGTGAAATCTCTAAGATGTTCGTTATGTACTCGTTCAATCAGTGCCTCTGGAGTAATGCCTTCCTTCTCTGCACGTAGCATAATAGGGGTTCCGTGAGTATCATCAGCACACACGAAATAAATTTCATGCCCATCTTCTTTAGGAAGGCACATTTTCTGGAAACGTACCCAGATATCAGTCTGGATATATTCCACAAGATGGCCGAGATGGATACTGCCGTTAGCGTAAGGCAGCGCTGAAGTAACCAGGATTTTACGTATATTCATTAACTGTTTGTAGAGATCTGACAAATGCAAATTGTAACAAACTGTATGCCTTGATCCGATATTTGTTAAAATTTAGAACTTTCTTCGCATATTTGTGCGCAGAATAAAGGGAAATGAAAAGTGGCCATTTCAGAACTACAAGTACAATCCGTCCTCAAGGAGATCATTGATCCTAACACTGGCAAGGATTATGTGACTAGTAAGGAAGTAGGTGATATTAGGATAAACGCTGATAACGTATCCATTAATATTGTGTTAGGTTACCCAGCAAAAAGCTTGATCGAAAATATTCGCGGTCAGGTAGTCGAAAAACTTAATGCGATTCCAAATATTGGTGATGTGGTTGTCAATATCACTAGCAAAATTGTTTCTCGCAGTGTGCAGCGTGGGGTGCAGCTCATACCTGGTGTGAAGAATATTATTGCTGTGGCCTCTGGCAAAGGTGGTGTGGGTAAATCCGCTACAGCAGTAAATCTAGCTCTTGCGTTGGCTGCAGAGGGTGCTTCCGTGGGGATTTTAGATGCTGATATTTATGGCCCTTCGCAGCCGCAGATGTTAGGCATTAGTGTTCGACCCGAATCTCTAGATGGTAAACATATGGAGCCGATAGAGGCGCATGGTATCCAGGCCATATCTATCGGTTTCTTGATTGATATAGAAACGCCTATGGTATGGCGCGGTCCAATGGTGACGCAGGCGCTTCAACAGTTACTAAATGATACTCGATGGCGTGATATAGACTACCTGATAGTAGATATGCCTCCTGGTACCGGTGACATACAATTGACACTTGCACAAAAAGTACCGGTTACAGGTGCTGTTATAGTTACCACTCCACAGGACATTGCTTTGTTAGATGCACGTAAAGGACTAAAAATGTTTGAGAAGGTAGGCATCCCCATTATAGGCATTGTTGAAAACATGAGTACTCACATTTGCCCCAAGTGTGGTTTTGGCGAACATATTTTTGGGGAGGGGGGAGGTGAGAAAATGTGCAAAGATTACGATGTAGAATTTTTGGGCGCACTACCACTCGATATCAAAATTCGCGAACAGACTGATTCTGGTGCTCCAACCGTGGTAGCAGATCCCGATGGGCCCGTGGCAGAGATTTACCGCTGTATCGCACGTCGTATTGCGGTAAAAACAGCTGAATTATCGCAGGACCATTCTTCCGTGTTTCCGAATATCGTAATTCAGAATACTTGATAAAGTAAATGAAAAAAATGTTTATTGTGGAAGTAAGTCATTCATTAGATATTTGCATATAAAATGACAATAAAATCAGATAAATGGATTCGATACATGGCCACAGAGCACGGCATGATTGAGCCTTTTGAGCCTAATCAGATCAAGCATGAAAATGGTCGCAGGATAGTTTCTTACGGCACTTCAAGCTATGGTTATGACATACGTTGCTCCGATGAATTCAAGTTGTTCACCAATATAAATTCTACAATTGTTGATCCTAAGAATTTTGATTCCAATTCCTTTGTTGATGTGAAAAATGATGTTTGCATTATTCCGCCTAATTCTTTTGTTTTAGCACGTACCGTAGAGTATTTTCGGATTCCACGTAACATTCTTACAATTTGTCTTGGTAAATCTACCTATGCTCGCTGTGGCATTATCGTAAACGTCACTCCATTTGAGCCAGAGTGGGAGGGTTATGTAACTTTAGAGTTTTCTAACACTACACCGCTTCCTGCCAAGATTTATGCAAATGAGGGAGTGTCACAGGTAATCTTCTTCGAATCTAGTGAAGTGTGTGAAACATCGTACAAGGACCGTGGTGGCAAATATCAGGGGCAGCAAGGCGTAACCCTTCCAAAAATCTAAAATGCATGGAATAAGGTAACCAGTTTTATCTTCTTGAACGGAGTGATAATCCTGATAAGAGTGATGACTGAGCTCAACGTTTTTACAGATAGAGCTATAGCTTATTTTGATAAGCTATTATTTAATCTCAATATCTTTCAACCTATATTTTTAGCTATATGATAACTAATGGTTTTATCAGAGCTTATACGGCTGGTTGTTCCATTTTTTAGTCCATCTAAAAAAAAGACTTGATTCCACTGAAATGAAGTCTATAATCCGCCTAGTTTTTTGAGATATTGAATAATCAAATAGGAGGGCATCATGAGAAGCAAAAACAATTATTTCGCTCCGGCTGATCTAGTTAACGTTCACATTCCTGTAACGTAGTGCCTCTCTAAGGGAGATTCTCATGCAAATGCACGCCACCGCTCTACGAAAGAAAGTAGAGGTCAATGTAGTATTCGATACCCATCCAGAAGTTAGCCTAGATTTTGAACATGTAAGGACAGCCCTGAAGAAGAGTTATAGCAGACCTTTTTTGCTGGTTGATAGAAGTATTGTCCGTGATAAAACGCGCCGTTTTAGAGCAGCAATGCCACGTGTGCAACCACACTATGCGGTTAAAGCTAATCCAGATCCGCGTGTACTGAAAACATTGATCGAGGAAAACGTGGGTTTTGAAATTGCATCTATTTCCGAATTGGATCTTCTAATTAGTTTGGGTGTGCCTGCTAAAGAAATTTATTACAGCAATCCGATGAAGTCACGGGCTTACCTTGAATATGCCGGGTCTAAAGGTGTCGAGTGGTATGTACTGGATAGTATTGAAGAGTTACGTAAAATTGTAAGTGTTAAGCCAGACGCAAAAATGTATTTGCGCATAGATACTCCCAATATTGGTAGTGACTGGCCACTTTCAGGAAAATTTGGTACACATCATTCCGAGATAAAAGAAATTATTGATGAGGCAGTTAAACTTAAGGCTGATCTCGCTGGCGTGACCTTTCATGTTGGTTCGCAATGTCGCAATCCACAGAACTGGCAAGTGGGAATTGAACGTGCCAAGAAGGTTTTTATCAATATGCGTCGTGCAGGGTTAAACCCACGCTTGCTCAATATAGGTGGTGGGTATCCGGTGCGACATATCAAGCCTATTCCCTCGATTGAAGTAATAGGTGAGATTGTAAGTGCGGCTATTGCAGATTTACCAGAAGATATTTATATCATGGCTGAGCCGGGGCGTTATCTAGTATCAGATTCAGCCTATTTTGTTTGTCGTGTAGTAGGTACTGCTACCCGCAAAGGTAAGCGTTGGATGTATTGGGATGCGGGTATCTTTGGTGGGGTCATCGAAGTCACCGAGGGACTGCGCTACGAAATTCTTACAGACCGCAACGGGCAGTGTATTCCCTGGGAAATTGCGGGACCTACCTGTGACTCTGTAGACATTCTAATGCGTGATGAAATGTTGCCAGCCGATATTCAGGAAGGAGATTTTATCTACATTCCCAATGCTGGCGCATATACTACCGCTTATGCCAGTAACTTTAACGGTTTTCCGTTGCCGGATGTGGTTGTTCTATAATTTTTATAGTTTTAGGCCTTTGGGATAATTGCTTCGGTATCCTTCTTTTTGGATATTCGAGTATATATAAAGCGTTGGAAGTAAATTCCACTATCTTTTACTTGAGTTAGGTCTTGCATTGTTTTGGTAGCAAGAAACTGGCGTCCTTGGTGAGTTTTTTTCCATTCAGATTCATTAATTTCCGGAAAGAACGTGTCGCCTCTGAATAACTCAAACAATTCACCAGTTCGATTCTTATTTCCAATTTGAGTTAAATGTATTTCATCAGCTAATAAAATTGCCGCTGCATATAGTTGCCCTCCACCGATAACAAAAATTCGTTTTACGTTACCAGAAATGTTAATGGCTTCTTTGAGTGAATAAACAACTTCACAGCCAGGTGCCTTATATTCGTGATTTCTTGTTACTACAATATTTTTTCGATTGGGGAGCGCCTTACATTTTAGCGATTCAAAAGTCTTACGCCCCATTATGATTGGGTGCCCCAAAGTTGTGTGTTTAAAGTAGCGTAAATCACGGGGCAAGTGCCATGGCATTTCATTTTTATATCCAATGACGTTTCCAGGTGCGACTGCCGCGATTAAAGCAATCTTTGGTTTCATACGGCAATCGGTGCTTTAATCATTGGATGAGGGTTATAATCCTCTAGTATAAAATCTGTAAATTTGAAAGCAAAAATATCTTTTATTGCTGGATTTAACTTCATTAAAGGTAATTTTCTTGGTTTACGAGAGAGCTGTTCTTGTGCCTGATCTAGATGATTAAGATATAGGTGAGCATCTCCTATCGTGTGAATGAAATCACCGGGTTCCAAATTACAACATTGTGCTACCATTAATGTGAGTAGCGCATAAGAGGCAATATTGAATGGAACACCAAGAAAGATATCAGCGCTACGTTGATAAAGCTGGCACGAAAGTTTTCCATTGGCGACATAATATTGAAAAAAAACATGGCATGGAGGCAATTTCATCTTACTTAATTCACCCACATTCCAAGCAGAAACAATCATACGTCGTGAGTCGGGAACATCCTTAATTTGTCTAATTACCTGTGTGATTTGATCAATATGTTGTCCATTTGTACTTGGCCAGGATCGCCATTGATAGCCATAAATCGGGCCAAGATCTCCATCTTTATCCGCCCATTCATTCCAGATAGAAACACCGTTGTCATTTAGATACTTTATATTTGTATCACCTTGTAGGAACCAGAGCAATTCGTGAATAATAGATTTCAAATGGCATTTCTTGGTGGTAACAAGCGGAAAGCCATCCGCTAAGTTAAAGCGCATTTGGTACCCAAATACGGAAAGCGTACCAGTTCCGGTACGGTCTGACTTCTTATTGCCGTGTTTGAGCACGTGCTGCATTAGTTCGAGGTACTGGCGCATGAGTGAGGGCGATAGTGGCGGTCAAGAAAACATACTGTAAAAAGCTGCACCAGGTAGAGGGAACATGGCGTATATAATAACAGACAGATATTATTTATAGGATAGTTACTAATGTTTGCAAAACTAATACAGAATGCTTCACCTTTGAGCAAGTCTAACGAGATAAAGCAATTTTTAGTTGTGCTGCCAAAATTGGACGAGTCGTTGGATGAGTTTCAAAAGAAACATACTTTATTTGGTAAAAATGCCTTGGAGGCATTGTTATTAAGACGCAAAATGAAACCCGAAGAAATCTGCGGGACGCCGGTTAGTGCTAGTCTCGAAAGTGGCTCATTGTGTGTATGGGTCATGGTGAATTCTAGGGAATCTGTGTTTGAGCAACAAACCTGCATTCGCAAGGCCGTGCAGTTATTGTTGGCAGAAAACCCTGAAGAAGTACATCTTATGGTTTATGGCAATAAAAGGGAGAAGAGACTATTTGCCAAGTTAGTGGTATATACGACTTGGGTAAATAGTTCGATATTACCGTCGCGAAAAACCGATAATAAAAAGGAAGCAAGAAAGCCTGTATCAAGAATTTCCTTGTACGGGTACAAAGATAAAGATAGTTTTGCTTTGATGCGCGCTAGTGCAGAAGGAAACTTACTTGCGCGAGAGCTAACAATACTTCCCTCCAACGAATTAACTCCTGATACATATCGTAAGCAAGTTAAAAAAATTGCAAGGAAAGAAGGTTGGAAATATCAAGAATTCAATCTCAAAAAATTACGTAAAATGGGTGCAGGTGCGTTTGTTGCAGTGGCTCAAGGCAGTGACTCAGATGATGCCAGTATTATTCATTTACAAAGATTAGTCGGAGGCTCAAGAAAAACAGTTGCATTTGTGGGGAAAGGCATTTGCTTTGATACTGGAGGTCACAATTTAAAACCAACCCGCTACATGCATGGTATGCATGAAGATATGAATGGTTCAGCGGTAGCCTTGGGCATTTTGTTAGCAGCAGCTCATGCTAATTTGAAAGTAAATATCGATTGCTGGCTTGCTGTTGCTCAAAATCATATTAGTCCACATGCATATAAGCAGAACGATGTGGTGACTGCATTGAATGGCAGCACAATTGAGATCATTAATACCGATGCAGAGGGTCGTATGGTGCTAGCAGATACATTAACCTTGGCAGCAAAAAAAAGGCCTGATGTAATGATTGATTTTGCAACGCTCACCGGTACCATGTGTGTAGCACTTGGATCTCGCTATAGCGGTATTTTCAGTAACCGTGATGATTTAATACAGAAAGCTTTAGTCGCAGGAAAGCTTTCTGGTGAAAGAATCTTGGCGTTTCCAATGGATTCTGATTATGAGGTGGACCTAGAAAGTAAGATTGCAGACATCAAACAGTGCTCATTAGAACACGATGCTGATCATATTCTAGCGGCTCTTTTTCTTAAGAGGTTTGTCAGTAATACGCCCTGGCTTCACATGGATCTTTCTGCTAGTAGAAATACGGGTGGTTTAGGAGCGATTGGAAGTGATGTTACTGGCTTTGGTGTGGCGTGGGGGGTGCAGATTTTGCTGGAAATATTGCAAGGCTAGCAGTTATACCCCTAATTGTGCATGTTAATATTGAAGTATTGAAATAACAAGAGAAAAAATGTCTGGTAATACCCTTGGAAAGATTTTTTGCGTTACTTCATTTGGCGAATCTCACGGTCCAGCTATTGGTTGCGTGGTAGATGGCTGTCCGCCTGGGATGGAACTATCTTCTAGTGATATTCAAAAAGAACTGGATCGGCGCAAACCTGGTACCTCACGCTATGTGACCCAGCGTAAAGAGTCTGACACCATAGAGATTCTTTCTGGTGTTTTTGAGGGAAAAACTACAGGCACCCCTATAGCTTTAGTAATTCGCAACGAAGATCAGCGTAGCAAGGATTACAGTAAGATAATGGAGGTTTTCCGCCCTGGGCATGCAGACTATACCTATTGGCAAAAATATGGAATACGCGATTATCGTGGAGGAGGGCGCTCCTCCGCTCGTGAGACAGCAGTACGGGTGGCTGCAGCATCCATAGCAAAAAAATGGTTACATGAAAAATATGGAGTAGTGATACACGGCTACATGGCACAATTGGGGCCGGTAGAGGTTCCATTCAAACAGTGGGATGTGGTAAATTATAATCCGTTTTTTTCTGCCGACAATGATATCGTACCTCAACTTGAAGAATTCATGGAAAAGTTGCGTAAATCTGGAGATTCAGTTGGTGCAAAAATCGTTGTGGTGGCAGAAAATGTTCCAGTAGGTTGGGGTGAGCCAGTATATGATCGATTGGATGCAGAAATCGCCTATGCAATGATGAGTATCAATGCAGTAAAAGGTGTAGAAATCGGTGCAGGTTTTACCAGTGTTGCACAAAAAGGTACTCAGCATTCTGATGAAATAACACCCGAAGGGTTCCTGAGCAACAACGCAGGAGGCATATTGGGAGGTATTTCAACTGGCCAGGATATTGTTGTAAATATTGCTATCAAACCCACTTCAAGTATCCGTCTAGAGCGCCAGTCGATAGATAAATCTGGTAAGCCAGTGATTGTGGAAACTCACGGCAGGCACGATCCCTGTGTGGGAATTCGCGCTACTCCTATTGCTGAGGCAATGTTAGCGCTGGTTTTAATGGACCACGCTCTGCGTCATCGTGCACAAAATGCTGATGTGGTGTGTTTGACGCCAAAAGTTCCTGGTAAGACTTCCAAAAAAAAGTCCGTTTCATCTAGTAGTAGGGTAAAACCCGAGCCCACAGAAAACCCAGAGCCAGATGAAGCTTAAGCTCGAATTCTTCTTAGTTTGTATTTCCTAAGAAACTAAAATGATAAACGCTATCTCTTGTATATAATTTTCATTGACAATTAAATTAAAGATTTTTTTACAGAGTAGTTTTTCAGGGGTCATTTGGGGGGTTATTGTCGCGTTCAATGAAGCAACGTTGGGATATTTTCTGTGCCATTGTCGATAATTTTGGTGATGTTGGTTTCTGCTGGCGACTTGCGTGTGTATTAGTAAATGAGTATGGATTGGAAGTAAGGCTTTGGGTGGATGATCTTTCCAACTTTGCCTGTATTGCGCCTGACATAGATTTAGATGCAGAGCAGCAGTGGTTACAGGGTGTCAAGATATGCTGCTGGCGGCAGTCATTTACGAAGATCAAACCTGCCGATGTGGTAATTGAGGCATTTGCCTGTGAATTGCCTTCTTTCTACATTGTTGCAATGGCGGCTTTGCCGAGGCAGCCAATTTGGTTGAATCTGGAGTATCTTAGTGCCGAGAATTGGGTAATAGGCTGTCACCTTTTACCATCGTTACATCCGCGTTTACCTTTGATAAAATATTTTTTCTTTCCGGGTTTTGTGCCAGGGACTGGTGGATTATTATTGGAGAAACATTTATTGCCTGCCCGAAGCTCATTTAATAACGCGGCACAGACAGCATTTTGGCGGCTTCATGGTATACAACCATGCAGGATGGGTGAATTGCGGATTTCGTTGTTTTGCTACGACAGTGCCCCAGTGCATGAATTACTTTCAGCATGGGTCGTATCTGACATTCCTGTATATGTGTTGGTACCACAAGGTTCGGTTGTTGATGCTGTTACAGTTTTTTTTGGTGTTGATTCACCACCAAAAGTTGGCGAGATATTGCAATCTGGGAAATTGAAAGTATGCTTTATTCCATTTTTAGAGCAGAACGAATATGACCAGCTTCTATGGGCATGCGATGTCAATTTTGTACGTGGTGAAGATTCATTTGTTCGTGCTCAATGGGCGGCACGACCTTTTGTCTGGAATATTTATCCACAGGCAGAAGAATCTCATCAAATTAAGCTAAATGCTTTTCTCAATCTTTATACCGCAGGTATGTCGCCAGACATGTCTGCTGCCGTATTCTCTTTATGGAACGGATTAAATGGTGGTGGTCAGATCATGAATGCCTGGCCCGCATTTGCTGCACAGCTGGAAGCCTTGACTCAGTATGGTGAGAAATGGGTTAGGCAGCTATGGCCTATTGGGGACCTAGCGTCTAATCTAGTGCAGTTTAGTAGAAAAGATCGGATATAATTTAAAACTTATAAAGTAAAAATTATTATTGTGGTTCATCATCATGCGAACTTATTTAGATTTCAATTTTCAGGATGAAACATGAAAACAGCAATGGAGCTCCGTGCGGGTAACGTCGCGATGATCAACAATGTCCCAATGGTTGTACAAAGGTCTGAATTTACCAAATCTGGCCGGAATGCATCTGTGGTTAGAATGAAGCTTAAAAATCTTCTTTCTAGTGCAGTAACAGAGTCGGTGTATAAAGCAGATGAAAAATTTGACATGGCTATACTTGATTACAAAGAATGTACCTATTCCTATTATGCTGATCCACTATATGTATTCATGGATAGTGAGTATAACCAAATTGAAGTCGAGGCGGATAGCATGTCTGAAGTGATGAATTATTTGATCGATGGTATGGAAGACAGTTGCAAAGTGACCTTTTACGATGGCAAGGCTATTTCGGTTGAACTTCCAACTACTGTTGTTCGTGAAGTTAAATATACTGAGCCAGCCGTACGTGGTGATACTTCTGGAAAGATAATGAAGCCGGCTCGTTTGAAGGGAACCTCCTTTCAGATTCAGGTTGCTGCTTTCGTTGAAATTGGAGACATGATTGAGATTGATACTCGTACTAACGAGTTCAAGAAGCGCGCCTAGTCGCCATTGGAATTTGTTTTGGTAAAAGGCGAAAGTTGACCAACATTAGTTGATCACGAAAAAACATCCGATGCAATCACTTCCCTACTGGCGTCTTTCTGGGTTCTATTTTTTTCATTTCGCATTCATCGGTGCATTTGCTCCTTATTGGAGCCTCTATCTTAAGTCTCTTTCCTTCAATGCTCTTCAGATTGGCGTACTGATGTCCTTGTTGCATGTAACGCGTATCTTTGCTCCAACCGCGTGGGGCTATCTTGCCGATCACACTGGTAAGCGAATGCTGATCGTGCAACTAGCTGCGATTACAGGGTTAGTAAGCTATTGCGGGGTCTTCTTCGGTGAATCATTTCTCTGGATGTTTGCCGTCATGATGCTGATGAGTTTTTTTTGGAGTGCATCGCTTCCACTGATCGAGGCAACAACTCTTTCTCATCTAGGTAAAAGCACGGCTAGATATGGGAGTATTCGTTCATGGGGTTCGCTAGGGTTTGTTCTTGCAGTGATTGGCATCGGTTATTTATTAGATGCTACGGAGATCGCGTTGTTATTGTGGGTGGTGTTAGGATTTAAACTAGGGATTGTAATTTTTTCCTGGCGGATTCCAGAGGCCGAAATAGCATCTCATTCTACTGATACACTTTCCGTGCAACAGATATTTAAACAACCAGGAGTGCTAGCTTTTTTCTCCGCATGTTTGTTAATGGCCTTTGCTCATGGTCCCTACTATACATTTTATTCGATCTATTTAGTGGATTACGGATACAGTAAAGGTGCCATCGGTTGGCTTTGGGCGATTGGTGTGATATGCGAAATTGGCGTTTTTTTCCTGATGTCTAGAGTGATGCGCCGATTTAGTTTAAAACAGATTTTAGCCTTTAGTTTTACTTGTGCGGTAGCTCGGTTTCTGATGATAGGTTGGGGAGTAGAATGGCCAACAGTCATATTATTGGCACAAATTCTTCATGCAGCTACATATGGCGCACACCATATTGCTGCAATGATGGCGGTGCATTATTTTTTTCGTGGACGTCATCAGGCAAAAGGGCAGGCGTTCTATACAAGTTTCACATTCGGAGTTGGAGGTACATTAGGCGGTATATTCAGCGGTTATGCCTGGGAGTGGCTGGGGCCGGGTTTCACATTTAGCATGAGTGCAGCAGCTGCGCTGGTGGGTTTGGGATTAATAGTTCGGAAAGTCAATATCTAGTAGTGAATGGGAAAAGAAAAGGGTATGTTACCTATTTCTTGCAGTTACATTATGAGATAATTTTACGTTCATTAGGATTCTTTAACGATGCAAACTTTATACGACAAACTCTGGAAAAGTCACGTGGTACAAGAAGGATCTGACGATACCGCATTGCTTTATATTGACCGCCATCTGGTGCATGAAGTTACTAGCCCACAAGCATTTGAAGGGCTAAGGATTGCTGGACGCAGACCGTGGCGCCTAGATTCACTTCTTGCAGTAGCGGATCACAATGTGCCTACAACTGAACGTGCTAATGGAATCAGCGACCCATTGTCCCGGTTACAAGTTGATACCCTTGATCAGAATTGCGAGGAATTAGGTATCACCGAATTCAAGATGAATGATCTGCGTCAGGGAATTGTCCATGTGATTGGCCCAGAGCAAGGTGCGACACTACCAGGTATGACAGTAGTATGCGGTGACTCGCATACCAGTACACATGGCGCATTTGCCTGTCTTGCTTTTGGAATTGGTACATCTGAAGTAGAGCATGTACTCGCGACTCAGTGTTTGTCGATAAAAAAAGCAAAGGAGATGCAAATTTTGGTTGATGGTACGCTTGGCCATGGTGTTTCTGCCAAGGATATTGCACTAGCCATCATTGGAAAAATTGGTACAGCAGGTGCTGCTGGCTATGCCATTGAGTTTTCTGGCGGCACTGTCCACGCACTTTCCATGGAAGGTCGGATGACGCTTTGTAATATGGCAATCGAAGCGGGCGCACGCGCTGGCATGATTGCGGTGGACGATATCACTATCGAATATATCAGTGGACGACCTTTTGCACCAAAAGGGGATTTATGGGAGAAAGCAATTGCTTATTGGCGCACTCTTAGAAGTGATGAGGGCGTAAAATATAATCAAGTAGTGAAGCTGGATGCAGCAATAATTAAACCGCAAGTGACTTGGGGGACTTCGCCTGAAATGGTTACAACCGTGGATGGCAGAGTTCCCGATCCATTGCAAATTGCTGATTCAGTCAAGCGTAAAGATATGGAACGTGCTCTAAAATATATGGGGCTTGCGCCCAATACATTGATCAGCGAGATTTACCTAGACAAGATTTTTATTGGTTCCTGTACTAATTCACGTATTGAAGACTTGCGAGCGGCAGCAGAGGTAATAAAAGACAGACATATTGCAACGAATATTAAACTTGCAATGGTTGTTCCGGGCTCTGGTTTGGTAAAACTTCAAGCGGAGAAGGAAGGGCTAGATAAGGTTTTTCGTGATGCGGGATTTGAATGGCGTGAGCCCGGTTGTTCAATGTGTCTTGCGATGAATGATGACTACCTGTCACCGGAGGAACGCTGCGCTTCTACGTCTAATCGTAATTTTGAGGGACGACAGGGGCCAGCTGGGCGCACTCATTTAGTAAGTCCAGCAATGGCTGCGGCAGCAGCAGTAGCTGGACATTTTGTAGATGTACGGAAAATACATTAGACTGCAAAGAAGATTTTTAATTATTCTGAGCATGGAATGATCTGGAAAGTGTTGTGTGTAGTTGCCCCGATTATGCTCACCTTCCTATTTCCAATACGTAATCCAACATAGAGAACCGTTAAGTATTTTCATAAGAGTAACGAGTTGTATAAATGAAAGTAGTAAGCTAGTTAGTGGAAAAATTTTGCAATTTCGAAGGGTTAGTTGTACCTTTAGATCGTGCCAATGTCGACACAGATGCTATTATTCCTAAGCAGTTTTTGAAATCAATTAATCGCTCTGGTTTTGGTCAGAATTTGTTTGATGAGTGGCGTTATCTGGATCATGGTGAGCTGGGAATGGACGTTGCTAAACGTAAACCCAATCCAGATTTTGTCCTTAATCAAGCGCGTTATCGAGGTGCAAAAATCTTGCTCACTCGTACAAATTTTGGCTGTGGTTCAAGTCGCGAACATGCCCCCTGGGCACTTCAGGATTATGGTTTTTTTGCGATAATTGCCCCCAGTTTCGCAGACATCTTTTTAAACAACTCCTTTAAGGTTGGCTTGCTATCCATTGTTCTTAGTGAAAGCATAGTGGATCGAATGTTTTGCGAGGTAAATGAAACTGAAGGCTATTGTTTGGCAGTAAACTTAGAGGATCAGATGGTTACTACACCTAGCGGTAAATCCTACAGATTTGATATTGATTCCTTGCGCAAAAGCAATCTATTGGATGGCCTAGATGAGATTGGTTTAACGTTACAGCATGTAGAGAAGATCAAGGCATTTGAGGAGAAACACCGCGTAGAACAGCCATGGTTATTTAAATAGCAAGTATTGTATCGATTTGAGTTACTAGTTTATAAAAGGTTTTATGAAAATTGCAGTCTTAGCTGGTGATGGTATTGGTCCTGAAGTTGTTGCTCAAGCGGTGCGTGTATTAGAGGCACTAACGAGCGATGGAATGAAATTTGAGATGGAGCCAGCTTTATTGGGCGGGTGTGCGGTTGACGCAACCGGTAAAGTATTTCCGGAGGCAACTCGCAAACTTGCCACTGAAGCTGATGCTGTGTTGCTGGGTGCTGTAGGTGGTTCGCAGTATGACAGCCTTCCACGTGAGCAACGTCCAGAGCAGGGCTTACTGGCCATTCGCAAGGATTTGAATCTATTTGCTAACTTGCGTCCAGTGGCGCTTTACTCAGAACTAGCGAATGCCTCGACGCTGAAGCCTGAAGTGATTTTGGGTTTAGATATTTTGATCATACGGGAGTTGACTGGTGATATTTATTTTGGTGAGCCGCGTGGCATTAAATGGCATGATGATCAACGTGTCGGATTCAATACCATGATTTATAGTGAGTCTGAAATACGTAGAATTGCTCATATTGCCTTCCAGGCAGCGCAAAAACGTAATCAGAAACTATGCTCTGTGGATAAAATGAATGTACTCGAATGTACGCAACTTTGGCATGATGTAGTAATTGAGATTGCTAAGGAATATCCTGATGTAGAACTTTCACACATGTTAGTAGACAATGCTGCAATGCAATTGATACGAAATCCCAAACAGTTTGATGTGATAGTAACGGGTAATATGTTTGGCGACATTTTGTCGGATGAGGCTTCAATGCTCACTGGTTCCATCGGTATGCTACCCTCAGCATCTCTGAACGATAAAAGTAAGGGATTATATGAACCAATACATGGTTCAGCCCCAGATATAGCAGGTAAAGATGTTGCTAATCCGTTGGCAACAGTCTTGTCTGCAGCAATGATGTTGCGCTACACTTTCAATCAGGAGGCAGCAGCAGTGCGTATTGAGAGCTCAGTGAAGAAAGTGCTTACTGAAGGTTATCGTACCAGTGACATTTACCAACCGGGAATGAAAGAAGTTGGGACAAGAGAAATGGGCGATGCAATATTAATGAATTTATAAGCTAGACAGGATGGATTTTATTTATGTGTTTCGCACTTTTTAATCTTGTCTAGTTCTTGAAAAGAGAGGGAATCAAATGAATCGGGTAGGTTTTGTTGGCTGGCGCGGTATGGTTGGCTCGGTACTAATGCAGCGGATGCGCGAGGAAAAAGATTTCGCACTGATAGAGCCGGAATTCTTTACTACTTCTCAGCTAGGTGGTAAAGGTCCGGAAATTGGTAAGGAAACTTTACCGCTTAAAGATGCATACAATATCGATGAGCTAAAGCTGATGGACATTATCATTTCCTGTCAAGGCGGAGCTTACACCACATCAGTTTATAAAAAATTACGTCAAGCTAGGTGGAATGGTTATTGGATTGACGCAGCTTCTACACTGCGCATGGAGCAGGATGCAATTATTATACTTGATCCTTTAAATCTATCGATCATTGAACAGGCAATACATGATGGTGAGAAGAATTATATTGGTGGTAATTGTACCGTGACCTTAATGTTAATGGCAGTTGGTGGGTTGCTTAAAAATAATCTAGTGGAATGGATGAGTGCTATGACTTATCAAGCAGCTTCTGGTGCGGGCGCCCAAAACATGCGTGAATTATTAATGCAGATGGGCGAGGTTCATCGTGTGGCAGAGAAACTTTTGGATGATCCCGCTTCGGGCATATTGGACATTGACCGAGAAGTTGCAGGAAGCTTGCGAGATGAGAGTTTTCCTACTACGAATTTTGGTGTGCCGCTTGCAGGGAGTTTAATTCCCTGGATAGACAAGGATCTTGGCAATGGTCAGAGCAAGGAAGAATGGAAGGCCCAAGCCGAAACAAACAAAATAATGGGGAGCAGTAATCAACAGGTCCCGGTAGATGGGATTTGTGTTCGTGTCGGTTCCATGCGTTGCCACAGTCAGGCACTAACCATAAAACTGAACAAGGAGGTTCCTCTAGACGAAATTGAGGATATGGTTGAGGAATCCAATAGCTGGGCACATGTTGTTCCTAATGAGCGAGAATGTACATTAAAGGAGTTGACTCCAGCTGCTGTAACGGGGACGTTAACCATACCAGTGGGGCGATTACGCAAGCTCTCAATGGGTGAAGATTATTTATCTGCATTCACCGTAGGAGATCAGTTACTTTGGGGAGCCGCAGAACCGCTACGTAGGATGCTGAGAATTTTGGTAGAAGCTTAGAGCTAAGATAGACCCTCACAGAGGAATTTATTAGAAATTCCTCAGTAAAAGTTACTTTTATGCCGTAAAAGTAATTTCAAGTGAAAAATGATTGTATTGGCATATTTTGTAATAGGTCAAGTTTGACTTGAATCGATAACTATATGATGTTAATCTATTTCTTCTCAAGAACTTGAGGGTACTATAGTGCGCAGATCTATTATTAGATTGTGTTTGTTTCTGATTGTATTGGTGCCACCCTGTGCCTTGCATGCGGCAGGCTTGGGAAATCTTACGCTCAATTCCTATCTAGGGCAGCCATTTAAGGCCGAAATCGATCTTGTCGCTGTAAAAAAAGAAGAGATTCCTTCCTTAGTGGTAAG
>QIFK01000045.1 GCA_003230615.1 Nitrosospira sp.
CATACCCTTGGGACCGGCTACAGCCCCAGGATGTGATGAGCCGACATCGAGGTGCCAAACTCCCCCGTCGATATGAACTCTTGGGAGGAATTAGCCTGTTATCCCCGGCGTACCTTTTATCCGTTGAGCGATGGCCCTTCCATACAGAACCACCGGATCACTATGACCTGCTTTCGCATCTGCTCGACTTGTCAGTCTCGCAGTCAAGCACGCTTTTGCCATTGCACTATCAGTACGATTTCCGACCGTACCTAGCGTACCTTCGTACTCCTCCGTTACACTTTGGGAGGAGACCGCCCCAGTCAAACTGCCTACCATACACGGTCCCCGATCCAGATAATGGACCTAGGTTAGAACCTCAACAACATCAGGGTGGTATTTCAACGTTGGCTCCATGAACTCTAGCGAGTCCACTTCAATGCCTCCCACCTATCCTACACAGATATTCTCAAAGCCCAATGTAAAGCTACAGTAAAGGTGCACGGGGTCTTTCCGTCTAGCCGCGGGGAGATTGCATCTTCACAACCATTTCAACTTCGCTGAGTCCCAGGAGGAGACAGTGTGGCCATCGTTACGCCATTCGTGCAGGTCGGAACTTACCCGACAAGGAATTTCGCTACCTTAGGACCGTTATAGTTACGGCGCCGCCGTTTACCGGGGCTTCAATCAAGAGCTTGCACCCCATCATTTAACCTTCCGGCACCGGGCAGGCGTCACACTCTATACGTCCACTTGCGTGTTTGCAGAGTGCTGTGTTTTTATTAAACAGTCGCAGCCACCATTTCTTTGCAACCCTCATCCGCTTCACGCGCGAGGCGCTACACGTACCGAGGGTACACCTTATCCCGAAGTTACGGTGTCAATTTGCCGAGTTCCTTCTCCTGAGTTCTCTCAAGCGCCTTAGAATTTTCATCCCGCCCACCTGTGTCGGTTTGCGGTACGGTCTTTATTCAACTGAAGCTTAGTGGCTTTTCCTGGAAGCAGGGTATCACTCACTTGGCGCCCCGAGGGGCGTTGCGTTATCGCGCCTCAACTAAGCCGCCCGGATTTGCCTAGGCAGCATATCTACACGCTTGAACCGGGACATCCAACACCCGGCTGAGTTAACCTTCTCCGTCCCCACATCGCATTGAACAAAGGTACTGGAATATTAACCAGTTTCCCATCAGCTACGCATTTCTGCCTCACCTTAGGGGCCGACTCACCCTGCGCCGATGAACGTTGCACAGGAAACCTTGGGCTTACGGCGAGGGAGCCTTTCACTCCCTTTATCGCTACTCATGTCAGCATTCGCACTTCCGATACCTCCAGCAGCCTTCACAAGCCACCTTCGCAGGCCTACGGAACGCTCTCCTACCATCTACACTTGCATGTAGATCCCTAGCTTCGGTGTACAGTTTGAGCCCCGTTACATCTTCCGCGCAGGACGACTCGATCAGTGAGCTATTACGCTTTCTTTAAAAGATGGCTGCTTCTAAGCCAACTTCCTGACTGTTTTTGCCTTCCCACCTCGTTTACCACTTAACTGTACTTTGGGACCTTAGCTGAGGGTCTGGGTTGTTTCCCTTTCGACACCGGACGTTAGCACCCAATGTCTGTCTCCCACGCTTGCACTCTTCGGTATTCGGAGTTTGCCATGGTTTGGTAAGCCTAAGCGGCCCCCTAGCCATAACAGTGCTCTACCCCCAAAGGTGATACGTGAGGCACTACCTAAATAGTTTTCGGAGAGAACCAGCTATTTCCAGATTTGTTTAGCCTTTCACCCCTACCCACAGCTCATCCCCTAATTTTTCAACATTAGTGGGTTCGGACCTCCACGAGGTGTTACCCCCGCTTCATCCTGGCCATGAGTAGATCATCTGGTTTCGGGTCTACACCCAGCAACTAAACGCCCTATTAAGACTCGCTTTCGCTACGCTTCCCCTATTTGGTTAAGCTTGCTACTGAATGTAAGTCGCTGACCCATTATACAAAAGGTACGCAGTCACCCCTGCTTAAAGAACCCTTGGGGTTCTTTGCCCAAATAAAGATTTCTTCACCCTTTATAATTTTTGATTTATTCTACTTACCAAAAAATTAAGCAAAAAACAAAGGTTCTTTAAGCAGGGGCTCCCACTGTTTGTATGCATACGGTTTCAGGATCTATTTCACTCCCCTCCCGGGGTTCTTTTCGCCTTTCCCTCACGGTACTGGTTCACTATCGGTCGATTACGAGTATTTAGCCTTGGAGGATGGTCCCCCCATATTCAAACAGGATTTCTCGTGTCCCGCCCTACTTGTTTCAACCCTAGTTCCACATTTAAACTTTCACCTACGGGGCTATCACCCACTATGGCCCGACTTTCCAGACGGCTTGGCTAGTTTAAATGCTAAAAGTTGAAGGCTCCTCCCATTTCGCTCGCCGCTACTCTGGGAATCTCGGTTGATTTCTGTTCCTCTGGCTACTTAGATGTTTCAGTTCGCCAGGTTCGCCACGCTTGACCTATGTATTCAGCCAAGGTTGACCCTTGCGGGCCGGGTTTCCCCATTCGGACATCTCCGGATCAATGCTTGTTTGCCAGCTCCCCGGAGCTTTTCGCAGGCTTCCACGCCCTTCATCGCCTGTAATCGCCAAGGCATCCACCACATGCACTTATTCGCTTGATCCTATAACCTTAAGGGCTTTAAGAGTCTGAGGAACGAAGTCAATTAAAACCTAATGACCCCAAAGAAATTAACCTCATCATCCAAAACCATTTGGCTACAGGTTGTTTGTACGCATCGCATCCGACTAAAAATACGATACGCAGATACAATCTAACCCATTATTTCGCATTTCTAATAACACGAAGCCTGGATCACAAAGATCACAGACTCCTACAGAATACGAAATACTTTACTTCTTCCAAATTTTTAAAGAACATCAGGAAAGAAGAGTAAGGAACCTAAAGTCAGAAATACGGCTTTATTAATCATCCTCACTGCTATTTCCTTATAGTACAGCCGCTGGTTAAAAACCAGAAGTAAGCGTCTTCGTTTACTTCTACTCTTTAAAATTACCAAACTTATCTGACCGACTTGGTGGAGGTGACCGGAATCGAACCGACGACCCCCTGCTTGCAAAGCAGGTGCTCTACCAATTGAGCTACACCCCCGATGTTGGTAGGTCTGGGTGGATTTGAACCACCGACCCCACGCTTATCAAGCGTGTGCTCTAACCAACTGAGCTACAGACCCTAAATATAAGGGTCCGTGGCCAATGCTGTGTTGTTTTCTCAAGTCCTCAGCTTAACCCCCTAGCCCCTGCTTCTTGAACAACCGATAGGTTGTGGACACTTAAACCGGGATCTTCTCTTGAAAGGAGGTGATCCAGCCGCAGGTTCCCCTACGGCTACCTTGTTACGACTTCACCCCAGTCATGAATCTCACCGTGGCAAGCGCCCTCCTTGCGGTTAGACTACCTGCTTCTGGTGGAACCCACTCCCATGGTGTGACGGGCGGTGTGTACAAGACCCGGGAACGTATTCACCGCGACATGCTGATCCGCGATTACTAGCGATTCCGACTTCACGGAGTCGAGTTGCAGACTCCGATCCGGACTACGACGCGCTTTCTGAGATTAGCTCCCCCTTGCGGGTTGGCAACCCTCTGTACGCGCCATTGTATTACGTGTGAAGCCCTACCCATAAGGGCCATGAGGACTTGACGTCATCCCCACCTTCCTCCGGTTTGTCACCGGCAGTCTCATTAAAGTGCCCAACTAAATGATGGCAACTAATGACAAGGGTTGCGCTCGTTGCGGGACTTAACCCAACATCTCACGACACGAGCTGACGACAGCCATGCAGCACCTGTGTTATCGTTCCCTTTCGGGCACACCCACATCTCTGCGGGTTTCAATACATGTCAAGGGTAGGTAAGGTTTTTCGCGTTGCATCGAATTAATCCACATAATCCACCGCTTGTGCGGGTCCCCGTCAATTCCTTTGAGTTTTAATCTTGCGATCGTACTCCCCAGGCGGTCAACTTCACGCGTTAGCTACGTTACCAAGCCCGTTAAGACCCGACAACTAGTTGACATCGTTTAGGGCATGGACTACCAGGGTATCTAATCCTGTTTGCTCCCCATGCTTTCGTGCCTGAGCGTCAGTGTTGACCCAGGGGGCTGCCTTCGCCATCGGTGTTCCTCCACATCTCTACGCATTTCACTGCTACACGCGGAATTCCACCCCCCTCTGCCACACTCTAGCCTTGCAGTTTCAAACGCAGTTCCCAGGTTAAGCCCGGGGATTTCACATCTGACTTACAAAACCACCTGCGCACGCTTTACGCCCAGTAATTCCGATTAACGCTCGCACCCTACGTATTACCGCGGCTGCTGGCACGTAGTTAGCCGGTGCTTCTTCTTCCGGTACCGTCAGTAGTCACGGGTATTAACCGTGACCGTTTCGTTCCGGCTGAAAGAGCTTTACAACCCGAAGGCCTTCTTCACTCACGCGGCATGGCTGGATCAGGGTTGCCCCCATTGTCCAAAATTCCCCACTGCTGCCTCCCGTAGGAGTCTGGGCCGTGTCTCAGTCCCAGTGTGGCTGGTCGTCCTCTCAGACCAGCTACTGATCGGAGCCTTGGTGAGCTTTTACCTCACCAACAAGCTAATCAGGCATCGGCCGCTCCAAAAGCGCAAGGTCTTGCGATCCCCTGCTTTTCTCCTCAGAGATTATGCGGTATTAGCACACCTTTCGATGCGTTATCCCCCACTTGAAGATACGTTCCGGTGCATTCCTCACCCGTTCGCCACTCGCCACCAGGGTTGCCCCCGTGCTGCCGTTCGACTTGCATGTGTAAAGCATGCCGCCAGCGTTCAATCTGAGCCAGGATCAAACTCTTCAGTTCAATACTGTTACAACTCTCGCTTGACGTGTTACCTTGTTACATCGTGCGAGCACTTCAACTTCTATGTTACCCGAATACTCCATCTCGAAAGACAGAACACACGGGCGTCCCAGTCAAGCGCCCACACCTATCGGCTGCAAATTTTTAAAGAACAATACTGCCCACGGGTTCAAAAGTAGACAGTGAACCGATAAATTATACAGATACCTAATACGGGGATCAAGGTGTTTCTGGTATTTCTAAATATATATTGTGAAAATCAAATGATTTTTACTTTAGAGAATTTTCGTTTTCCTACTTGTACTACTGCAGTCGTACCACGTTTTATCTTTAAATTCTTGTCACTTATTTTTTCCCCGTTTAATTTTACACCTCCTTGTTCGACCATGCGGAGTGCTTCTGTTGTACTGGCAGTGAGTCCAGTTTGCTTTAGAATTTTTGCTATAGTTAAACCATCACCTTCAGCATGCAGATTTTCCTCCGGCATATCTTCTGGTAGCGCGCCATGTTTGAAACGTGCCTCGAAGTTGGTTAATGCTGCCTCTGCATCCCGCTCGCTGTGAAAACGGGCCACGACTTCCTTAGCAAATATCACTTTTATATCGCGTGGATTACGACCTTGTTCCACTTCCTGCTTCCATAGGTTGATAGTATCTAACGATTCAAATGATAGTAATTCTATATAACGCCACATCAACTCATCAGAAGTCGACATTAGTTTACCAAATATTTCTTCAGCACTTTCATCTATACCAATATAGTTACCCATAGATTTAGACATTTTGTTGACTCCATCAAGCCCTTCTAGGAGTGGCATGGTGAGAATACATTGAGGCGGTTGGTCAAAATGCTTTTGCAATTCACGTCCCATTAGCAAATTGAACTTTTGATCAGTACCACCTAGTTCAATATCTGCTTTAAGCATGACCGAATCGTAGGCTTGGATCAGCGGATACAATAATTCGTGAATAGCAATGGGCTGATTGTTTTGGTATCGTTTGCCGAAATCATCCCGCTCTAACATACGAGCGACGGTATGAGTTGCCGCTAGTTTGATCAGGTCAGTTGCATTCAGCTTATTCATCCATTTGGAGTTAAACACCACTTCGGTTTGATCGGACCTCAGTATCTTGAATACCTGATCGGTATAGGATATCGCGTTTTCTGCAACTTGTTTCTGGGTTAGGGGAGGACGGGTGGCATTCTTGCCACTAGGGTCGCCTATCATGCCAGTAAAATCACCGATCAGAAACAGAACATGATGGCCTAAATCCTGCAACTGGCGCATTTTGTTGAGCAGAACTGTATGACCCAAATGTAAATCAGGGGCAGTGGGATCAAACCCAGCCTTGATTCTTAGCGGAAGACCTGTAGAAAGCCTTTGTTTGAGTTCTTCTTCTACCAGAAGCTCGTCGCAGCCACGTTTGATAATTTCTAGCTGTTTTTGTATATCTTTGGTCACAGTGGTGTTAGGACAATACTATCCAAGGTTACTTTCTGCAAAACCCCAATTGATTAGTTTTTCGATAACTGCGTTGACATAGTCCACTCGGCGGTTTTGATAATCAAGATAGTAAGCATGTTCCCATACGTCAATAACCAGAAGCGGCTTTATCCCTTTGGTTAAAGGTAATTCCGCATTGGCTGTCTTGGTAACCTCAAGCTTATCGCCATTCATTATTAGCCACGCCCAACCACTTCCGAATTGAGTCATTGCTGCAGTAGCTAGCTCCTTTTTGCATGAGTCCAGGTCACCGAAAGAGCTCTCTATTTTCTGCTTCAAAACTAAAGGGGGTTCGCCGCCACCTTTTGGAGATAGACTGTTCCAGTAAAAAGTGTGGTTCCAAACTTGGGCGGCATGGTTAAATATACCGGCTTTATCAGCTTGACCAACTGTTGCAGAGATAACCTCTTGTAATGTCAAATCTGTAAGTTCTGTCCCAGTTATTAGTTTGTTCAGGTTATCAACATAAGTTTTGTGATGCTTGCCATAGTGGATACTCATTGTACGTGCTGAGATTACAGGATCTAGTGCATTATCTGCGTAGGGCAGGGGAGGCAATAAATGTTGCGCTCCTGCGGGAGAATTCCTAGTTTTATCGTTGATCATTATTTTGTCTCCTATGTTATTAAGAAATTAACCTTACCTTCTTTTCCCATTTAGCAACACAATCGAATTCTTCAGAAAAACATGAGGCATTGACGATTGATAAGATTCCAATTAATTGAATATTCCATTTCAGTTTCTAAATGGGATACAACTTAATTTCTTAGATAGAAAAAATAAACACACACCATTCTCTCTTAGGGCTAAGTATATATGAAATATTTGTGTTTCATGAACTGACTCCTAGTTAGTTGAGCCAGACAGTTCTGCTAACCACAACTATTAAATATAGCGATGCTCTGTTCATTGCTAAGAAATGAGCTTGGAATTTACATGGAACAGCAATTACGCATGGTTCCAGATTTGAGTCCGTATTTTATTAGATATTGTGAGGAAAGTCGTGACAATAGGCATCGTGTATTGTTCCAAGACACTGATCAAAAGCTGAGCAATTTATATTTCCCGCAGTGCCAATAGTGGTTTATCAGGATAGTGTTGCATTTGGTATCCTGCCCACAATCTGCATGCTATTCGATAAGCAAGCGTGTTTGCATGCAGTTGCAGAGTTGGGTTCCCAAGTTCCCGAGTAGTTTGCTTAAAGAGTTGCAGCCACCGCTCAAATAACTCAGGACGAAGATTTGGTATAGCCAAATGTTTGGGCATGGGAGCACCATGAAAACGGCTGGTACCTAGCAAATTGCTTGACCAGAAATCAGTCATTTGTACAAAATGGGTTTCCCAATCAGTAACATGTGCTTCGAAGATCGGACCCAATGACGAATCTTTTCTAGCTTTTGCATAAAAAGAATGAACCAATTGGCAAATTTCATCTTCTGTATATGTGCAGGGGGTTGATAGAGGAATTCTTGATTGTGACATAGTTTGGTTGATTTAATACTTGATAAGAAATTGCTTTCAGTTCATTTATGCCGCTGTTTTCATAAACTGAAAAGAAGTCAATTTGTACGGTGCCGCGCCATAGTGAGTTAAGTATTTTAGAGCCATTTAGCAGATTTACGAATTAAAGTTTCAAAGCAAATAATTGATCAAAAAGTGTCTGTTGCTAGGGTTGAAAGTACCCCCAGCGTTCTGCTTAACAGTATCATTCTTCCCATTATTGCCTTACATAATCATACAGTACGATATATTTGGCGCTACCAAGTTGATCATATAGCAATTTCTCACAAATCATATCGGGTGCATGGTTTGCTGTTAGATTATTGATGGTAAATCAAGGAATTATTTATCCAGATGTCTCTGGAAAATGTTCTGGCAGATGTTTGAGTGGGTCCACTGGTTTCCCATTCTTGCGGATTTCAAAATGAAGCCTTACCAGTTTGCTGTCGGTATTTCCCATTTCTGCTATTTTTTGTCCTTTAGATACTGTTTGTCCTTCCTTCACCAGGAGTTTTCTGTTATGAGCATAAGCGCTAAGGTAGGTGCTGTTATGTTTTATGATAATGAGCTGGCCATAGCCACGTAATCCAGTGCCGCTGTAGACTACTTTTCCCTTAGCGGAAGCCAAAACAGGTTGCCCTGTCTTACCTGAAATATCCATACCTTTAGTACTTTCTGAAAAATGACTTGATACCCTTCCTTCGGTAGGCCAGATCCATTCAATGCCGCTATCCTCATGAGTAATATCCGTGGAAGATGGCACAGAGGCGCTTTTTATTTCAGTATGTTTTTCATCTGTTGTATTTGTCATAGCTACTGGATGTGCATTCTCAGATTCCTTCAACTGTGATACTGCTTGCTCCGAGTATGCTAGTTTCAAAGCCTTGGGTTCAATTTTCAACGTAACAACGGGAGAAGCAGGATCTTCGTTTGATGTTGGAGTAGCTTCAGGAATGGGCTTGACCGTTGATAATGGTTCCGGCCCAGGGAGCGCAAAAATAGATGGCTTTGCTAGTTGAGTAGGCGAAGATAAATTAAGTTGTTGACCGACATTTATGGCGCTAGGGTTTCCTATACTATTCCACTCTGCTAAATCCATGTAATCAATACCATGGTTATGCGCAATGCTGTAAAGTGTATCGCCTTTCTGCACAGTATAAGACTTAGTAGCTTTTAGAGACTTGCTCTCTGTGGGCGGAGCGCTTTTGGTTATTGGAGCGTGTCGAGTGGAGACGCAACCGACAATCAGAAGACAGAGAATGGAATGTAGCAAAAACAAGGCAGGGAAAGATCTCCCTTGAGATTGGGTATGCTCGAAGTTCTCAACAACAGTGGTGGGAAGGCCGTTACTGTCCAAGCTCTCCAGCTTCAATTCACTATCTTTCATTCTCTATTTCTCATTCTGTATAGCTTAATCTTTTACGGTACCTGACAGAATTGGCACAAATCTCACTTCATCCAGAATAGTTTCGGCATAACCTTGCGAGTTGCGTTCAATTACGCACAGATATTGTTCTTGGCTTCCTTTGGGAAAAACCATTCTACCACCGATCGCCAATTGTGCCAGTAATGTAGAAGGAACATGCGTAGTTGCACCCGTCATAATAATACCATCGAATGGCGCGACTTCAGGTAGTCCAAGGAGGCCATCTGCATGCTTTAAGCGAACATTGTTAAGACGAAGCTCTCGCAGACGGGCACGAGTGCGGGCGAGTAACGGCCCGATGCGTTCGATTGAATAAATCTCATCTGCCAGTTGCGCCAATATAGCTGTTTGGTAGCCACAGCCTGTCCCAATTTCAAGAATCTTACCAAGATTTGAGCCTGCTCGTAGCAATTCACTCATGCGTGCCACAATAAATGGGCTTGAAATGGTCTGTCCAAAATTAATAGGTAGTGCAACATCATCGTAGGCACGACTTGCCAGAACTTCCTCGACAAAAATGTGACGTGGAACAGAGTTCATTGTTGTCAAAACCACTTCATCCACAATATTTTGTCTGCGTAAACGATCGATCATACGCACGCGGGTACGCTGAGAAGTCATACCGATACCTGAATGGTAGATATTCAAACTCAATATCCCCTAAAATGTAGAATCTTCAACATACAAAATACTCTGAATATATGTTCGCTATTTTAGCCACTGTTTTACTGTATCTATCTGTCCGTATTGGGTCAGGTCAATTTGTAGTGGTGTGACCGATACTCGATTCAGTTGGATTGCATGAAAATCCGTGTCTTCGCTGGCATCCTGAACTGCACCTGCTGCTCCCACCCAGTATACTATTTCGCCACGTGGACTTTGTGATTTGACTACCGCTTCAGCTTTGTGGCGTCGTCCAAGTCGTGTTACTTCAATGCCCTGTAGATGCTCGTACGGAATATCAGGTACATTAATGTTAAGTAGTATCGGCTCATGGAATTTGTTTTGTTTAAATCGTTGCACAATATCAGTTGCAACACGTGCAGCAGTAGAGAAATTTTCATCGGAAACATTTGCGAGAGACAGGGCAAGCGAAGGTATACCTAATAAGAACCCTTCAGTGGCAGCAGCAACTGTGCCAGAGTAAATAGTGTCGTCGCCCATATTAGCGCCATCGTTGATACCGGATATCACCATATCTGGTAGTTTATCAAGCATGCCAGTAACTGCTAGGTGCACACAGTCTGTGGGTGTACCGTTTACATAATAGAAACCATTGTGAGATTTGTGCAAACTAAGAGGGCGATCTAGCGTAAGCGAATTACTAGAACCGCTACGGTCTCGCTCTGGCGCAACTACTACTGTGTCTGCAATAGAGGAAAGTGCTTCGACAAGCGAGGTTAGGCCTGGCGCAAAATATCCGTCGTCGTTACTGAGTAATATGCGCATTTGGAAAGAGCCAAGTTATTTTGAAATTATTCAGGAAATGAAGCACGCAATTCAATTGATATTAGATCTAAAATATAGTAATTATCGACCAACCAACCAATTTACTGGTCGGGGCGAGAGGATTTGAACCTCCGACCACTTGCACCCCATGCAAGTACGCTACCAGGCTGCGCTACGCCCCGAAGGTGCGGATTATAGCAACAAGCCTTAACGTAAGGAATCGATTTTAGTGTCTAGTACTGTACAGAATGAGAAAAAACTGGCAAAACAAATCATGATCGAAGCAAAGATACAACGTTCTTAATTTCACCTTGTAACATTGCCAAATTAACTGGTGTAAGGAGTTCAGCAACAGAAGAAGTGCTTGTTGTGTTAGATATTGGTACAGACATATCTTGTTCTAGACGACTACGAGCACCATTGATGGTAAATCCCTGACTGTAGAGTAGTTCTCGAATAAGGCGGATTAGCAATACTTCATGATGCTGATAGTAACGGCGGTTGCCTCGACGTTTAACCGGCTTCAATTGCGAGAATTCTTGCTCCCAGTAGCGCAGCACATGTGGCTTGACGCAACATAGCACACTAACTTCGCCTATAGTGAAATAACGCTTTGCCGGAATGGGCGGCAAAACACTGCTAGGTGATATGCTTCCCATTATGGGTTTTTTCCACCATTGCCTTCAATTTTTGACTAGCGTGGAAAGTCACCACGCGTCGCGCAGTAATCTGGACCTCTTCTCCGGTCTTGGGGTTGCGGCCAGGACGTTGTGGTTTGTCGCGTAACTGGAAATTTCCGAAGCCTGATAGTTTGACCCCATTGCCATTTTGTAGCGCAGTACGAACCTCTTCGTAAAAAGAGTCCACCATATCTTTGGCCTCACGCTTGTTTAAGCCAACTTTCTCAAATAATAAATCTGATAATTCAGCCTTTGTTAAGGTCATACTTTTTTTCTCCTTACTTGATTATTGATTTTTTGATTTACGCTAAGTTTGTCTATTTATACTTAATTACGGAGTTTTTCCTAAAATGTTTATAGATTTTTTGATTTACGTTAAGTTTGTCTATTTATACTTAATTACGGAGTTTTGCTTCAAATTTATTTTCCAGAATCTTTATCAATTTCGTGATGACGAAATCTGCCTCTGCGTCGGTTAACGTTTTTTTAGTATCTTGTAATAACACACGGAATGCAAGACTTTTTTTACCACGCGTCATTCCCTCGCCACGGTAAACATCAAACAGGGCAATTTCTGAAATGATGGGTGAATTCAAGGCCCGCATACTCTCTAGCAGTGATTGGGCGTTGATACCATCTGCTACTATCACAGCAATATCGCGTCGTACAGACGGATATTTTGGAATTTCTCCTACCGTTGGTAAGGTTCGCCTCATCAAGCTATCAAGGTCAAGTTCAAATAGCACAACAGATTTGGGTAAATCTGCTTTCTGTTGCCAACGGGGGTGAAGTTCTCCTAGCCACCCAGCGATTTTTTCACCTAGGCGGATCTGTGCTGATTTGCCAGGATGTATAGCGGGATGGGATGTTCCTTCAAAACTTATGATTTCTGGCCAGAATAACGCTTCAATATCAGCCTTGGCATCATAAAAATCTACATTGCGTTCAGGTAAACCCCATTGCTCAGCCACGATATCACCATAGCACAGTCCAGCTAGTTTTTCTGATTGTACGTAAGTTTCATTCTCTCTAACGAAGCAGGACCCAATCTCAAACAATCGTATTCTAGTTTGCTTGCGGTTAAGATTAAATTGTAGGTTTGAAATAAGTCCTCCAATTAAGTTGCTGCGCATTGCACCCATTTGACTAGAAATGGGATTTTTCAACATCACAGGTGTTGAATTATTAGAAAAATTTTTCTCCCACTCTGCGTCTACAAATGCGTAATTAATTACTTCCTGGTAATCACGTGCTACAAGAATTCTTCGTAGTTGCATTGGCGTGTGGACTGCCTCAGGTTCAGGCTGTATATTCAAACTTACGAGCGGTAAATTAGCTGGAATACGGTTATATCCATAAATGCGCGCAATTTCTTCGATTAAATCTTCTTCAATAACTAAATCAAATCTATATGTTGGTGGTATCACATGAAATATTTCTTTTTTAATAGAAAAATTGAATTGCAAGCGCTGCAACAATTCAGTTATCTTGTTTTTATCAAGATTAATGCCCAGTATAAGTTGTACTCGCTTCATTTGCAGGAGAATAGGGTTACGTTGGGGCATTTTCCCCTTTACTTCAGTAATTGGTCCTGCATGGCCACCACAGATATCTAGTATCAAACCTGTGGCTCGTTCCATTGCGTTGCGCGTGGTTGCAAAATCTACACCACGTTCGAAGCGGTGAGCTGAATCTGAACTGATTCCAAGTTGAAGGCTTTTTCCGGCTATTACTCTAGGGCTGAAAAATGCGCTTTCAAGGAATAGGTCGGTAGCGCCCTGTTCTACCCTACTTTCGCTTCCGCCCATGATGCCCGCCAATGCCAGGGGGTTAACTTCATCAGCGATCAGTAACATATCAGATTGCAGCGCAAGGTTTTCGCCATTTAATAATAGTAGTTTTTCGCCTGAATTAGCGTAGCGTACATGAATAATTCCTGAAAGTTTACGAGCAATCTTTGCAAGATTGAAAGCATGCATTGGCTGACCAGTTTCTAGCATCACGTAATTAGTTACATCTACAACCGAGTTGACTGCGCGTATTCCACTTCGTTCTAATCGTCGAGTCATCCATGTTGGCGTGGGTATGTCTAGATGAATGTTACGTATTACCCTACCACAATAAAGCGGGCATGCATCTGGCTCATCTACGTGCACAGTCAAGGCATCGCAGATCTCACTTTTAACTAGCTTAATTTCAATCGGGTTAAGTTTTGCTGAAACAATTGCTGCTACTTCTCGCGCTACACCTGACAGTCCTAAGCAATCAGCACGATTAGGGGTTAACTTCAGCGTAAAGAGTTTGTCGTCAAGCTCATAGTAATTGCGGAAATCTGCGCCTATTGGCGCATCACTGGGAAGCAATAATAGCCCCTCTGTTGCTTCGCCTATACCTAGTTCTTTAGTTGAACATAACATACCAAATGATTCCACTCCACGTACTCTAACCTGTTTAATGTTCATAAACGGCAATTGTGCACCGATCAGTGCACATGGTACTTTCGCCCCGACACAAACGTTAGTGGCGCCACAAACAATTTGTAGGGGCTTATTATGTATAGCTTCACCTACATTTACCTGGCATACATTAAGACGATCTGCATCCGGATGCTTCTTTACTGACAGTACTTCAGCCACTACTACTTTGTTAAAGTCTGGCGCGGCAGACTCAATGGCCTCCACCTCCAGACCAGCCATGGTTAGCGAATGAGCTAGCTCGCTACTTGAAAGCGATGGGTTAACTAAAGTGCGAAGCCAGCTCTCAGGAAATTTCATAGTTATTTGCTATTATTGCAGAAGGCGCAATTTATAGTTTCAATTAAACTGTTTCAAGAACCGTAAATCATTTTCAAAAAACATTCGTATATCGTTCACCCCATACCTTAGCATCGCTAATCGTTCTACACCCATCCCGAAGGCAAAACCAATGTATTTTTCACTATCTATGTTGACATGTTTCAGGACTTTGGGGTGTACCATTCCGCAACCCAGTATTTCCAGCCAACCAGTGTATCCGCATACTCTGCAACCTTTGTTGTTGCACATAGCACAGCTAATATCCATCTCGGCCGAGGGTTCAGTAAATGGAAAGAACGAAGGGCGGAAGCGAGTCGACAACTCCTCATGTTCTGAGAATTTTTTCATAAAATCTACCAATATGCCTTTTAGAGCTGAAAAATTGGCATTTTCGTCTATCCATAAACCCTCTACTTGATGGAACATAGGTGTATGGGTCACATCAGAATCACATCGGTACACCCGACCTGGTGCAATCACCTTGATTGGTGGTTGCTTACTTTGCATGTAACGGATTTGAACTGGTGATGTATGGGTGCGCAGCAAATACTCATTTGATTCATCAGCAATATAGAACGTGTCGTGCATTGCTCGTGCTGGATGATTTTCTGGGATGTTAAGTGCAGTAAAATTGTAGAAATCAGTTTCGATCTCGGGGCCTGAGGCCACGGTAAAGCCAATTGAACGGAATAATAATTCGATGCGTTCCAGTGTTCTTGTCACTGGGTGCAAGCCACCTATTCCCAGGCCACGTCCTGATAGGGTTACATCAAGCGCTTCTCCAGTCAATTGTGCTTCCATTTCTTTGGACAGAATCGTTTCACGACGGTAATTAATTGTTGATTCTAATGCCTCCTTCAACTTGTTGATGTGGCTACCCATGATAGGTCGTTCTTCGGGGGAAAGCTTTCCCAATCCCCTCAGCATCTCAGTTAGCACGCCATTTTTGCCAAGATAGTGGACCTTTGCCTGTTCAAGCTCGGTAGTATTATCTATGCTATCGAACAGGTTTTTAGCTTCATTGAGAAGGTTTTCTAGGTTGTTGTTCATGGGAACACAATGTAGGACGGGCTACCCTAACAGTACAAGAAAAAAAGAGGCCAAGGCGTTTCTACCCCTAGCCTCCTTACCGCTTCTTTCGCTATGGCCAGCTATGTAGCGAGGCTGGCTTTAGCTTGTTCAACTAATTTCACGAAGGTTGGCTTGTCAAAGACAGCGATATCAGCCAGAACTTTTCGATCTACCTCGATTGCAGCTTTCTTTAACCCTCTCATGAAGACGCTGTAGGATAGGCCACATTCACGCGCAGCGGCGTTAATGCGAGTGATCCAAAGGGCACGAAATTGACGCTTCTTCTGACGACGGTCCCGGTAAGCGTACTCCCCTGCTTTCATTACCGCTTCCTTGGCGATTCGATAAACATTTTTGCGGCGTCCGCGGTATCCCTTGGCTAAATTCAACACTTTCTTGTGGCGGGCATGAGCCGTTACACCACGTCTTACTCTAGGCATGACGTTTCTCCTTAGGCGTAGGGTATCATAGCGTGTACAGACGCTACGTTACTATGATTAACCTCGGTAGTCCCTCTCAGCTGGCGCTTATTCTTGGTAGTTTTTTTTGTGAGGATATGGCGCTTGAATGCATGCGAGCGTTTGATACTACCGCCAGCCCTTACTTTAAAGCGCTTGGCGGCACCGCGCTTGGTCTTCATTTTGGGCATGACATAACTCCTGTTGTTTTAAGATGACGCTAGGTGTTTCCTAACTCGAAAGCTTTTATAACCTAAACATCACTTGGTTTTTTTTTACTAAAAGGTAAGATATGGTTTTTACCAGACCCGAAACTATATATACACATTTACAGCTAATCTTCAGTGTTTCGCCACTTCATTTTTAAAGCTTCTCAGCTGTTGTTTTAGTTTCAACCGTAAAATTTGTTTCCAAATTCTTGGGATTCTGTGTTGCGTTGTTGTCTTCCTCAACCATATTTGGTTTAATTTCCTTCAGCTTGGTTTCTTTGGGCTTGGCCGTCTTCACCTCCTTTTTCTTGGGTGATAGAACCATTACCATTTGTCGTCCTTCCATTCTTGGAAACTGCTCTACTGTCGCATAAGTATCTAAGTCGTTTCTTACTCGCTCAAGTAGGCGTACACCGAATTCCTGATGCGCCATTTCACGTCCGCGAAAACGGAGCGTAACCTTAGCTTTGTCTCCTTCCGCTAAGAAGCCAATCAAGTTGCGAAGCTTGATATTATAGTCACCGTCGTCTGTATTCGGACGGAATTTTACTTCTTTGATTTGTACTTGTTTTTGCTTTAGCTTAGCCTCGTGTTTTTTCTTACTTTCTTGATAACGGAACTTGCCATAATCCATTAAACGACATACTGGAGGCTTGGCAGTGGGAGCAATTTCAACCAAATCTATCTCAGCCTCCTCCGCTAAAGATATAGCGCTCTCCAGAGCGACGATACCTATCTGTTCTCCTTTCACGCCTATTAAACGCACTTCCGGCGCATTAATCTCATAATTGACACGTGCTACTTTTTCCTGAGCTATAGTAGTTCCCCGAGTTTGTTAAATAAATTAAGCTGCGCCTATCTTTGTAGATATCTCTATTTTAAGGCGTTCAATAAATACCTGAAGAGACATTTGACCAAGATCAGAACCAGACCGGGTACGCACAGCAACCGATTGAGTTGCTACTTCCTTGGAACCCACAATGATCTGGTAAGGCAGCTTTTGTAAACTATATTCCCGTATTTTATAGGGTATTTTTTCATTTCTCAAGTCCGCATGTGCTCGGATGCCATTGCGCTTGAGTTCTTCAGTTATTTTTTTTGCGTAATCTGCTTGTCGTTCAGAAATGTTCAGTACCACTACCTGATTCGGTGAAAGCCACAAGGGAAGTGCTCCAGCATGATTCTCGATGAGAATGCCAATGAAGCGCTCTAATGATCCTAAAATTGCACGGTGCAGCATTACTGGCACTCGGCGCGTGTTATCCTCAGCAACAAATTCTGCACCCAACCTCTCTGGCATGGAGAAATCAAGCTGGAGCGTGCCACATTGCCACACCCTGCCGATACTATCCTTGAGAGAAAAATCTATTTTTGGTCCGTAAAATGCACCTTCACCTGCTTCTACTTCCCAGATAAGCTTCTTGTGTTTCAGCGCTAATTCCAGAGCAGTTTCTGCTTCATCCCATTGCCGCTCCGAGCCAACGCGCATTTGTGGGCGGGTTGACAGTTTAACCAGAATTTCATTAAAACCGAAGTCTGTATAAATTTTCTGCAATAGGTCAATAAAATTTACCACTTCATCCTGTATTTGGGATTCAGTACAAAAAATGTGCGCATCGTCTTGGGTGAATGTCCGTACTCGCATGAGGCCGTGCAGTGCACCAGAGGGCTCATTACGATGACACGAACCAAATTCAGCTAGACGTAATGGTAAATCACGATAGCTTTTTAATCCCTGGTTAAACACTTGGATATGACCAGGGCAATTCATTGGTTTAATCGCAAAATTACGTTCTTCCGAATGTGTGGTGAACATATTTTCACGAAAATTTTCCCAATGTCCAGAGCGTTCCCATAATGCTTTGTCAAGTATCTGGGGCGTCCGAATTTCTTGATAGGCGTTGTCCTGGAGCACTTTCCGCATGTATTGCTCTACCTGCTGCCAGATAATCCAACCGTTAGGATGCCAAAATACCATGCCCGGCGCCTCTTCTTGGATATGAAATAAATCCAATTGCTTGCCAAGCTTGCGGTGGTCTCGCTTTTCGGCTTCTTCAAGACGGAGAAGGTAAGCATCTTGATCTTCCTTTTTAGTCCAGGCCGTACCATAAATTCTCTGCAGCATTTCATTGTGCGAATCTCCTCGCCAATAAGCACCCGCTACTTTCATCAACTTAAATATCTTAAGTCTAGAAGTGGCTGGGACATGTGGGCCACGGCACAGATCAGTAAAATTTCCCTGAGAGTAAAGCGACACATCCTCCTCGCCTGGAATAGCCTCGATGATCTGTGCTTTATAGTGCTCACTCTGGTTTTTAAAAAATTTAATTGCTTCAGAACGTTCCCATACCTTGCGTTCTATTTTCAAATCACGTTTACTGATTTCAGTCATACGCTTTTCGATTGCTATCAGATCTTCAAGTGTGAAGGCACGTTTGTAAGAAAAGTCGTAGTAAAACCCATTTTCGACTACTGGCCCGATAGTAACTTGCGCCTCGGGAAATAGTTCTTTTACTGCATGTGCCAGCAAATGCGCACTAGAATGACGAATAACTTCTAATCCTTCCACATCTTTTTCAGTCACTATAGCAAGATCGCTATCGACTTCTATGCGGCCGGATGTATCTACTAACTTACCGTTTACTTTGCCCGCTAACGCTGCACGTGCTAGACCTGTACCAATCGACGCTGCAACTTCTATTACCGTTACTGGCTGATCAAATTTACGTTCCGAACCATCCGGTAAACGAATAACTGGCACAGTTTATTCCTTTGATGAAGAGATAGAGAAAATTATACCAGCGAATACAATTTATAATGCAGCTCTCGTAAAAAGTTGAATAGTATCAAGCTAAGAACTAGCCTCTAGAATTGAAGTGTTTTATTTTAAATGGAGAGGACATGCCACACAATCTTAAACGCATCTTATTCTGAGTGGTTTTTATCGATTTGCGGCATTACGCAAAGTATTTGATATATATTCAACCCAGTACTTGACCTTTTGTTTTGATTTACCCTCTACCATTACCCGTACCAGTGGTTCTGTGCCCGATGCACGTAGCAGTATGCGGCCTTGGTCGCCAAGATCACGTTTGGCCTTTGTCTGAGCAGCCTTGATTGACGTAATAGCATGAAAATCGAACCCTTTTTGGACTTTAACGTTAATAAGTTGTTGTGGGTAAAGTGTAACGCCACGTGAGAGTTCTGCCAATGTTTTGTTGGAGCCCCGCATTGCGTGCAGTATTTGCAACGCAGAAATAATGCCGTCGCCTGTAGTATGCTTGTCAATACAAATTATGTGGCCAGATCCTTCTCCTCCTAGCTCCCAGCTTTTCTTTTGTATCAGCTCCAGTACGTGACGGTCACCAACGTTGGCGCGGGCAAAAGGGATACCTAACTTTTTAAAACCGTTTTCTATCGCAAGATTAGTCATCAATGTACCTACTACCCCGCCCTTGAGAAGGCCTTTCTGCTGGCGGTGTTTGGCAATGATGTAGAGTAACTGGTCGCCATCGTAGAGGACACTGTTTTTATCAGACATGACCATACGATCACCATCTCCATCAAGTGCAATACCGATATCAGCGTGGTGTTGCTTTACAGCTTTTTGTATTGTTGTACTATGCGTAGCGCCGCATTTTTGATTGATATTCAAACCATCAGGCTGTGCTCCTATAACAACCACATCCGCGCCTAGTTCATGTAACACATGGCCAGCGATATGGTATGTCGCTCCATGGGCACAATCAACCACGATACGCATGCCACGTAAATCAAGATGATATGGAAAGGTACTTTTACAAAACTCTATGTAGCGTCCAGATGCATCGTTAACTCGTCTCGCTCTGCCAAGTTGTGCAGAGGTCATGGATGTAATCGGTGCACCTAATCCCATTTCTATTTTGTTTTCAGTTGTATCGGATAGTTTGTTGCCCGAAGCAGAAAAAAACTTGATGCCGTTGTCTTCAAATGGATTATGTGAAGCAGAAATTACAATGCCTGCTTGTAGCCGTAACGCACAGGTGAGATAGGCAACAGCTGGAGTTGGCATGGGACCAGTTAACAGTACATCCACCCCAGCTGCAGATAGGCCTGCTTGCAAGGCCGACTCTAACATATAGCCAGATATACGCGTATCCTTGCCGATCAGCACTGCAGGGCGTTTGTCCTTAGATAGGTATCTGTCTTCTGAGGCCAGTACTTTACCTGCAGAATAACCAAGGTGCATGATGAATTCTGGAGTGATAGGAGTATCACCTACCCGCCCACGTATACCATCAGTACCGAAATATTTTTTGGTCAATTGATCTATCCCCTATTAATCAAAACTAGAAAACTGTACGAACAGTACTTGCCTTATCGTTTTTTATGTTTAGCCGATCATCGCATTGTAAACTGCTAGGGCTTCTTTTGTTGCTTTTACATCGTGTACCCGCAGGATTCTAGCGCCTTTAGTCGCAGCCAACAATGCCGCTGAGACACTGGAATGGACTCGGTTGCTTATTTTACTACCAGTGATTTCTCCCAACATGGATTTACGAGATAATCCTACTAGAACTGCTACACCCATGTCCGTAAAGCGGTCTAGACAACGTAGTAATTGGAGATTGTGCTCTAGAGTTTTACCAAATCCGAATCCTGGGTCTATCGTTAGTCGTTCTCGTGGGATTCCTGCAGATTGTGCTGCATCTATGCGTTGCTGTAAGAAATCTTTTACTTCTGATACTACGTCACTGTATTGAGGATTTACCTGCATACTGTGTGGTTTTCCTTGCATATGCACTATGCATGCAGCTGCACCTCCAGTTGCTACGACTTCAAGCGCTCCAGGGGCTTGTAGAGCATTGATGTCATTAATCATGATTGCACCAGCTTTTATTGTTGCATGCATTACTTCCGGTTTAGAGGTGTCAACAGAAATCGGGATATTCTTGTTAACTAAGGCTTGTACCACCGGAAGGACGCGATGTAACTCTTCTTCGACACATACAGGGGTACTACCAGGGCGAGTAGATTCACCGCCAATGTCAAGCATGTCAACACCCTCTTCAATCAATTGTGTAGCATGTCGGAGAGCGTTCTCGGTCGATGCGCACAGACCACTGTCAGAGAAGGAGTCTGGCGTTACGTTCACAATCCCCATTACGAGAGGGATACGAGGGGGAAGGGAGTAGAGATTTTTCCGCAATGGAGAGAAGCCAAAAGGAGACTCGGGAAGAGCACTTAGCTTAGAGAAAGAGTTTCAGCTACCCGAAGTTTGCCTCCACGATTTTGAGTGATGGTGAGTATTGCAAGTACAATAACTTTTGTGTATTTTCC
>QIFK01000235.1 GCA_003230615.1 Nitrosospira sp.
CATACCTTTTATCTGGTATATCTAATTGACTTATTTCTTTACGCACTGGATTACCAGAAAATATTATCTTTTTCTCATTCCTGATCGCGTTAGGAAAACCCAGCAAAACTTTATCCGCAAACTTAGCTAATATCTTATTAGCAAGACCAGGTACCGAATTTTGCTCATGTATCAACAGCGGCTTATTTAGCAATGAAGCCATTATGCCCCCAGGAAACGCTGGGTATCCTCCCATGCCCAAAACTACATCGGGTCGTATCTGAAATAACACCTTGGCGCTTTGCCAAAACGCTAATAGAAGTCTCAATGGAAGCAAAAACCAGACCATCAAATTTTTTCCGCGTAAACCGGAAAAATCCATAATTTCTATGTCATATCCTTTTTGTGGAATGAGTATTTCTTCCATTCCACCTTTTGTTCCAAGCCAGACTACTCGCCAACCCGATACCTTCATGTAGTCAGCCACCGCTAGCGCAGGAAAAACATGCCCCCCCGTTCCTCCAGCCATGATTAGAATAGTGTGAGGCAATTTAAACCCCCTGCTTTGCTATTGCGATTCCGATTTTTTTCATATTGTGTAACCTTTCATTAACTGTCGATTCTCCCAATCCACCCGTAACAAGACTGCCAGCGCAATGCAATTAGCAACAATGCTGCTGCCACCAAAACTCATCAAGGGTAAAGTCAATCCTTTAGTTGGTAGAACACCCATATTTACGCCCATGTTGATGAAAGTTTGTACCCCCAGCCACACACCAATACCTTGGGCTACGAGTGCAGGAAAATAACGCTCTCGCGTTGCAGCCTGACGACCTATCACAAAAGCGCGTATCACTAACCATGTAAATAGGATTACTACTGCCACCACACCAATGAAACCGAGCTCTTCCGCTATCACCGCAAGTAGAAAGTCGGTGTGTGCTTCGGGTAAATAGTAGAGCTTCTCCACGCTCCCACCGATGCCAACACCTTGCCATCCTCCACGTCCGAATGCGATCAAAGCATGGCTCAATTGGTATCCTTTTCCATAGGGATCATCCCATGGGTCCATAAATCCTGTAAAACGCCGCCAGCGATAAGGCTCGAGCCAGATTAGCGCCAGTAAGCCGGCAAGTGCCAACCCGATAGTTCCTGCGAACAGTTTTAGATTCATACCTCCCAGAAACAAAACTGCCGTCACGATTACGGCAATAACGACAAAAGCTCCTAGGTCAGGCTCACGGAGCAGCAAAAATCCCAACACCATCATTACAACCAAAATGGGGGCAAAACCTTTCCTAAAACTGTCTAGATACGCGGCCCTTCGTATCGTATAGTTAGCAACATAAATCACCATAAACAATTTCATAAATTCAGAAGGCTGCAAGTTCACAATAAATAATGACAACCAGCGTCTACTACCATTTACTTCATTCCCTATACCAGGAACCAATACTAGTGTTAGTAACGCCATGCCCAACAGAAATGGATAAAGCGAGTATTTCTGCCACAATCGCATCGGTATCTGGAATGCGATCAATCCAATCAACAACCCCGCTGCCAAGTAAATTCCATGCCGAACAAGAAAATAGGCTGCGTAGCCATCGGTACCACGTCCTGCCTCTGCTATAGAAATTGAAGCAGAATAAACCATCACTAGTCCCAGGCTCAGCAACAATATTGCGGACCAGATCAGAGCCTGATCGAAGTCAGGTATATCTCTTTGGTTGCTGATACTGGCTTGATAAATCATCAAAAATGCCTTTACTTTCTAGTGTGTAGTACTGGCCGCGGCCAATATCTTCATCTCTAAATCCTTAATTGCTGCAACGAATATCTCAGCACGATGAACGTAATTTCTGAACATATCGGTGCTGGCACAGGCCGGAGACATCAGTACAGCATCCCCCGCTTTCGCTAAAGAAAAACTTTTTTGTGTTGCTTCCTCCATCGTTGCCACACAATGAAGCGGTACACCACATCCATCCATCACAGCAGCGATTCTTCCAGCATCCCTTCCAATCAACACAACTGCTCGCGCATGTTTTTCAATCGCATTTTTCAAGGGTAAGAAATTCTGCTGCTTGCTATCACCACCTGCGATCAATACTATTTTCTGTGACATGCTGCTCAGAGCCGCAACCGTTGCGCCCACGTTTGTACCTTTTGAATCATCGTAGAATGTGATGTTATTGAACGCCGCAACTTTCTCCATTCGATGCGGAAGCCCACTAAACTCACGTAAGGCCTGCAGTAGTGAGCTAGACGTTAATCCTATGGCATGACATAACGCCAAAGCAGCTAAGGCATTAGCTATATTGTGTGGGCCCGTAACTGCAAGCTCACTGGTTTTCATTAAACGTGTTCTGCCCTGCACTAACCAGGTTTTGCTCCCATCGCGCAACAAACCAAAATCTATTTCAGCAACCGGCAGACTTAGGCCGAAAGTTATCTGTTTTCTTCCATCTAACACCATTGTGCTAACAAGAGGATCGTCACGATTCAAAATCTGTACAGTGTTACCACCAGTTCCTTCCGAAAATATCCTTGCTTTAGCAATAGCGTAATCCTGTATTCCCATATAGCGATCAAAATGATCTTCGCTCAAGTTCAGCACCACCGCTGCATCAGGATTAAGACTTTGCGTGGATTCCAGTTGAAAACTTGATACCTCTAAAACCCATAATTGAGGAAGTTTTCCAGAGTCTATCCGCTGCATCAAGACATCTAACGCTGCTGGACCAATATTTCCAGCTACTTCCGTATCCCACCCTGCTTTCTTCACCATCGCACCCACCATGGCCGCTACCGTTGTTTTTCCGTTGGAACCGGTAATAGCAAGAATTTTTGGTCTTGGAGGATTTAATCTTTTAAGCGCCAGAGCGAACAGCTCAATGTCACCGATAACCGGCACCCCATGCTTAACTGCCTGACGGACCAACGGTGTTTCTAGCGATACCCCTGGACTAATGGCAATAAGGTCTATCCCTACAAAAATATCATCTGAAAAAGGACCAGTGAATACCTGGGCAGTAGGTACGGCTCGTTCCAATGTACTAAGATTGGGCGGCGACTCTCGATTGTCAGCGACACGAATATTTGACCCTATGCGTGATAGCCACTTGGCCATGGATAACCCGGTTTCACCCATTCCCAACACCAAGATTGTTTTTCCTCGTAGATTCATCTCAACTTCAACGTAGACAAACCAAGCAGCACTAACATCATGGTAATAATCCAGAACCGTACCACCACCTGATTTTCTTTCCATCCCTTTAATTCGTAATGATGATGAAGCGGTGCCATGCGAAAAATACGTCTGCCAGTCAACTTGAACGAGGCCACTTGTAACATCACTGATAAAGTTTCTACTACAAATACACCACCCATAATGATAAGTACGATTTCTTGGCGCACGATCACGGTGACTACACCAAGCGCAGCCCCAAGGGCAAGCGCCCCAACATCACCCATGAATACTTCTGCTGGATAGGCGTTGAACCACAAAAAAGCAAGCCCCGCACCTGCTAGCGCACCACAAAATACAGCAAGTTCAGCCGCATGAGGAATATAGGGGATACCAAGATATTTTGCGAAAACTGAGTGGCCCGCTACATAGGCAAAAATTGCTAGCCCACTGCTAATCATCACAGTTGGCATAATGGCCAACCCGTCAAGACCATCAGTCAAATTCACCGCGTTACTGGTGCCCACTATGACGAAATAAGCTATCGTCACAAATCCAACTACACCCAACGGTATTACAATCTGCTTAAAAAAAGGAACAATCATGCTGGTTTGTGCTGGAGATTCAGCGGTAAGAACAAGATACAGTGCTACAGAGATTGCAATCGTTGATTGCCAGAAAAATTTAGCGCCAGCAGAAAGACCCTTTGGATTGTTATGCACCACCTTTCGGTAATCGTCTACCCAGCCAATTGCACCGAACCCTAGCGTCGTAACTAGTACTACCCACACATAGCGATTACCTAAATCTGCCCACAATAATGTACTAATAGCAATCGACACCAATATCAACGCGCCACCCATGGTAGGGGTACCAGCTTTAATGAGATGTGTTTGTGGGCCATCATCACGAACCGATTGACCAATTTTGTAAGCGGTAAGTTTGCGTATCATGCTCGGCCCGACAATGAATGAGATCATGAGAGAGGTCAGCGCTGCTAATACCGTGCGTAAAGTAATGTAGTTGAAAACATTAAATCCCCGGATATCCTTGGCCAACCATTGAGCAAGCTCTAGCAGCATGACAAGCCTAATAAAATTTTGTAGACTGATTCTCTCATTTCAGTTTGATGTCAATTTGCTCATACTCCTTCACAACTAAAAATTCAAAACTACAACTCAAAATTCTTGACCACACGTTCCATTTGCATGAAACGAGATCCCTTTACTAGCAAAGTTACATTGGGTGCAAGTAAGGCCTCTACTGAGGTTAATAAATCTTCAATACACTTAAAATGCTGTGCACCTTTACCAAACTTCATCGCAGAATGCGCACTTAATTCACCCAAGGTGAACAATCTATCTATTCCAATAAGGCGAGCTTCTTCACCGATACGCTCATGAAAATCTACCGCGTTCTCACCAAGTTCGCCCATGTCGCCAAAAACCAGGATTTTTTTTCCTGGAGATTTAGCTAATACTGCTAGTGCAGCCATCACTGATTCTGGGTTAGCGTTATAGCTATCGTCTATTAACATTGCACCACGCTGGCACTGTTTTTTCTGCAGGCGCCCCTTCACCCCACTGAATCGGCTTAATCCAGATGCAATATTTCCCTTGCTTACCCCTATGGCAACTGATGCTGCAGCCGCAGCAAGAGCATTGCACACATTATGTTCACCTGGAACCTTCAACGTTACCTCTACAACACCATCGGGTAACTTTAATTGCATCTTGGTATCAATCAGATTTTGCTGATAGCACCCCCCCACCTTCGCTTCTTTACTTAGACCAAAATCTATTACCGGTCTGCTGCCAGCTAGCTTCCGCCATAACTGTGCATTGGAATCATCAGCGTTGATGACTGCTACTCCCATTTTGTCTAGCCCCTCAAAAACTTCACCTTTGGCGCGAGCCACTCCCTCCACTGAACCAAGCTCCTCAATGTGAGCCGTACCTGCATTAGTTATCAACGCCACGCTTGGCTTAGCCAGTCTAGTCAAATAAGAAATCTCGCCAAAATGATTCATTCCCATTTCGATTACTGCATATTCATGCTGCTCACGTAATTGCAATAACATTTGCGGCACACCAATATCGTTATTGAGATTGCCCACGGTTGCCAGTACTCTGCCAACCTCGCTAACCGGCTGTTGCAAAATAGATGCAATCATTCCTTTCACCGTAGTTTTACCATTGCTGCCAGTCACCGCAATTAATGGAATGGCAAAACGCCTTCTCCAGTGAGCTGCTAGCTGCCCTAAACCTAATCGCGTGTCCTTCACCAGTATCATAGGAACCTCTGAGTCCTGATTTTTGATATCTGACTCTGAACTCACCATTGCCGCCACGGCACCTTTTTCCTTTGCTCGAGCAACAAATCTATGACCGTCAAATTTTTCTCCGCTCAAGGCAACAAATAAATCACCCTGCTTCACTGTGCGACTATCAGTACTTACGCCAGTAAAGAGCACATCTTCACCATGCCATTCTGCATGTAACACACGGGCTGCTTCCAGCGCCATCATCATCTTTACACTTGCGCTCTAGCCATCAAATTCCGCAGTATCTGCTGCGCGACCTTCACATCGCTAAACGGAAACCTTTGCCCACCAATTTCTTGATACACCTCATGACCCTTCCCCGCGATCAACACAACATCCCCTTTGCGCGCACCAGATACTGCTTGATAAATTGCTGCTGCTCGGTTTTCCTCGATATGATGGTTGGAATTTGCACCTGATACGATCTCATTAATGATGGTATCAGGGTCTTCGCTGCGTGGATTGTCGCTAGTGATAATGACTTCATCCGACAATTGTGTCGCCACTTTTCCCATTAGTGCACGTTTACTGCGGTCGCGATCACCACCACAACCAAACACGCAAATCAACCTTGGGTTTAGAGTTTTGAGTTTTGAAGTAGCTTTGGAGCTGAGGAGAATCCCACGCAGTGCTATTAGGATCTTTTCTAGAGCATCCGGGGTATGGGCGAAATCTACGACCACTAATGGCAGATTACCCCCGCCCAATTTTTCCATCCTACCCACCACTGATTGCACTTGTTGTAAAGATTGCACCGCATCAGCTAGATTGAATCCACTTGCCAGCAAGGTGGCCAGCACGGCCAGCAAATTGGATGCATTGAATTCACCGAGTAATTCGGTTTTAAATTTTGCACGCTTGCTTTCGAACTCGACATCAAATTCTAAACCCTGAATACTCGCTTTAAGATTACGTCCATATACTACCTTGATTTTTTTTAGATCCAAATTTCTTATTTCAGATTCATTAAACCCATACCCAATGACCTGCGTAATCTTTCCTGAAACCTGCCCTAACAATTCGACACCAAATGCATCATCAAAATTTAGCACTGCATACTTGAGCCCAGTCCATTGAAATAATCGCGCTTTAGAAGCAGCATATGACTTCATGCTGCCATGGTAGTCAAGATGATCATGTGACAAGTTAGTAAATAATGCTACTGCAAATGTAGAACCATTAACTCTCCCCTGCTCAGTCCCGTGAGATGATACTTCCATCACCACATATTCGGCGCCACGTTTTAAGAAATCAGCCATTCTTTGTTGCAACAAAACCGGATCTGGTGTTGTATTTGTAACAGGCTGGAGCTCACCAGAAAAACTATCTCCCAATGTGCCCATGACAGCAATTTTTTTACCTAGCGCTGTCATAGCCTGAGCTATCCATTGGCAGCACGATGTCTTGCCGTTAGTTCCGGTTACACCTATCAACCATAATTTTTGCGATGGATCTCCGTATACGTAGCTGGCTATGGCTCCAGCCTTTGTTCGCAGTTTGGATATCGACAAATTAGGTGCTTGCCATTCCGGGTCCCACACGAAACCATAACGTTCCCATAACACTGCATTTGCTCCCGCCTCAATAGCTTGCGGTATAAATTTACGAGCATCAAATTTCTCTCCAACATAAGCTAGAAACGTATCTCCCGGTTTCACCACACGGCTATCAGTAACAAGATTGTCAATGCTAACGCCCAAACTATTGAGCAAACGTAAATCGAAATGTGCTCCTGATCTTTCTTTAATCCCCGAACTCATACATCACCTTTTAATTCGGATATTGCTGGAGACAAGACTACGTTGTTAATTGGTGCGTCATGAGGCACATTCAAAATTCTTAAAGCCCCGACCATAACCTGACGGAAGACAGGTGCTGCAACCGTACCACCGTAATATCGTCCAGCTGAAGGTTCATCTAGCATCACCGCAATGATTAAACGTGGTTTGGAAGCTGGTGCATAACCTACAAATGTAGCGATGTATCGGTTTTTTGCATAACCTTTACCTTCTAACTTGTGTGAAGTGCCAGTTTTGCCTGCTACCCGATAACCACTAATTTGTGCAAGCGGCGCGGTTCCACCAGGCTTCACCACCATCTCCAACATTTTGCTCACAGCAAGAGCTGTCTCACGTGAAATTACCTGTTTACCTACTGCAGGTGTATTGATCTTTAGCAGAGACACTGGTTTTAATTCACCCTCTTCAGAAAATAGAGTGTAGGCACGTGCTAGCTGGAGTAGATTCACTGCTATACCATGGCCATATGACATAGTGGCTTGCTCAATAGGACGCCAAGTTTGATACGGACGAAGCTTTCCTTTAACCTCCCCAGGAAATCCAGATCCGGTGGATTCACCAAAACCAGAACGACTGAAAGTTTCCCATAGCGTTTGCGGCGGCAGTGTCAGGGCAATTTTTGCAGAACCAACGTTACTGGATTTTTGAATTACCTGTTCTACAGTCAATGGACCTTGTCTATGCGCATCTCTTATTGTCGCCTTCCCTATAGTGAGAGTTCCAGGCGCAGTCTGAAATATCGTATCAGGATTGATCCCACCTGCTTCAAGTGCCGCTGCTACCGTGAATGGCTTCAAAGTTGAGCCAGGCTCAAATATATCGGTTAAAACCCGATTACGGGCTCTTCCACTGTTTGTTTTTATCCGGTTATTGGGGTTGAATGTAGGCAGGTTGGCTAACGCCAACACTTCTCCCGTCTGCGTATCTAGAACCACTATTTCACCAGCCTTAGCTTTATTTATTTCCACAGCCTGCTTCAATTCTCGATAAGCAAGGTACTGGATTTTGCTATCAATAGATAAAGCTATGTCTTGTCCTGGCTTAGGTTCAAGGATGCTTTCAACATCCTCAACAATGCGCCCCTTGCGGTCCTTTATGACACGACGGCTACCAGGCTTGCCAGCTAGAGTGTCTTGCCACCCTAATTCGATTCCTTCTTGTCCATTATCATCTACATCAGTAAAACCAAGCATGTGAGCCGTCAATTCACCTGTCGGATAATATCGGCGAAATTCACGTTTAAGAAATATGCCCGTAATATTAAGCTCGACTACTTTAGCCGTTATGTCCGGCGGTAAGTGCCGCCTCAGATAAACAAAATCACGCTTTGGATCACTGATACGTTTACGAACTTCAGCGACGTCCATCCTGATCAAATTTGCCAGTTTCTTCAATTGCCCAGGCGTTGCATCCATACCTCGCGGACTTGCCCATACTGATTCAACCGGTGTACTGATTGCTAGAGGCTCACCATGTCGGTCCGTGATCATTCCACGATGTGCACTTATCTCGATCACACGACTGTAACGCGACTCTCCTTTCTGCTGCAGAAAATCATTGTGCATTCCCTGTAAATAGATAGCACGTACTACCAGGCCAAGGAAGCTCAGTAATATAAACGTACCTAGTAAACGTGAGCGCCATACGGGCAAAATAATATATGGTGCTGGATCACGAGTCATAGTTCTTGCTCATCTACAAAACTAATTGAATTGTTGGAGCCCGCTAACGAGATAACTTTAATTTTTGATGCATCTGGAACTTTCATAAGCAACTGCTTGGTGGCAATTTTTTCAACACGTGCGCGCATCGCCCAAGTACTTTGTTCAAGCTGCAACTGCCCCCACTCTACTGTTAGCTGTCTTGTTCGCTCCTGTTTTCTTTCCAGTTCCATAAAAAGCTTGCGTGCTTTGTGCTGTGAAGTCACAACGCTTAGCGCACAAGCAATAACAATCAGAATTAGAAGAATGTTTAATCTAGTCACTTCAGCTCCTATCAACCAAGATCATGAACCCCTATAACCACGAGAATTACAAGTTGCCCATTTATGCGATAAGAAGTGCTGCTGATACGCAACTAACAGTGATAACCAATACAAGAAATATTTCTTGTGCTATATTTTTCATCGCCTTATCTCCTCTTAAAAGAAACTAAGAATTACTCAACTCTAAAGAACACCAGGTTTTATCCTCTCTGCTACCCGCATCACTGCACTTCTAGCTCGTGGATTAATGGCTACCTCGTTTTCTCTAGGACGTACTGCCTTTCCAACTAATCGTAGTTTTTGAGGGCTAAAATTCTGCATTTCTTTGTTCCGTATTGGTAATCTGCGAGGCAGCAGGTCGGGATTTGCTGCTGCACGCATGAAACGCTTAACTATCCGATCCTCTAATGAGTGAAAGCTAATAATTACCAGCCACCCACCTGGGTTCAATAACTCCACACATTGCGGCAAGCTAAGCGACAACTCTTCAAGCTCCTGGTTGAGATAAATCCGTATGGCCTGAAAAGTGCGCGTCGCCGGATTCTGATTTTGCTTGCGCGAGCGTACGGCCGTTGCCACGATCTCGGCAAGTTGAAGTGTGGTAACGATAGGCTGCTGCGATCTTGTCGCAACAACTGCTCTGGCAATTCGTTTTGCAAAACGTTCTTCCCCATAATTTTTTATTACCTCCCCCAACTGAGCTTCAGAAACAGAAGCAATCCATTCTGTGGCAGTCTGCCCTTGACTCGTATCCATACGCATATCTAGTGGCCCATTTAAGCGGAAACTGAATCCTCGTGATGCATCTTCAAGTTGTGGTGAAGACACCCCTAAGTCCAGCAATACCCCATCCACCCGACTCACTCCTAACTTCTGTAGCTCCTCCTGTATTCGAGAAAATCTGCTATGTACTATATGAAAACCTGCATCCTTGATAATCCGTCCCTCAGTTACTGCGGACAAATCCTTGTCAAAAGCGATCAGCCTGCCATTTTTTCCCAACCTTTCTAGAATCAGGCGACTATGGCCGCCATAACCAAAAGTACCGTCAACGTAGATTCCATCTGGTTTAATTTCCAGCGCATCCACCGCCTCATGCAGCAAAACCGTGATATGCATATGAGAATCATCGCCACGACATCAAAGCGAGAAACCATCAAGTTCAGATGGCATGCTGCCGTCTTTTAATATCAGAGAATCTTCAATTTGCTGGTTCCATTTCTCTTCTTCCCATAATTCGAGTTTCGCACCCTGCCCTACTAGCACCACATTCTTACTCAGGCCTGCAAACTGACGTAAAGGGGGCGGTACCAGAATGCGTCCAGCACTATCCATCTCTACATCGCTAGCGTTACCAACGAGAAGACGTTGCAAACTACGTGTTTGTGGATTGAAACTGGAAAGACTATTGAGTTTCTGTTCTATAGGCTCCCACGCCGGTTGGGGATAAACCAGTAAACACTTTGCAGGGTCTGCAGTAAGAACCAAATGGCCCGCGCAAAAGGCTATTAGACTATCGCGATATTTCGTAGGTATCGCAAGTCTTCCCTTGTTGTCTAGACTAAGTTGAGTGACACCACGAAACATATTTCCCCTTTGTTTTTTCTAGAAAAAATCTAGAGCCTCGACCCAATTCAAGCCCATAATTTTTCCCACTTTTTCCCACTTATGCCCACTGTAATTAAAAAATATGGTCAAGTCAAGTGAAAAATAGGGGATTTTTGTTTATGTGACAAAGACTTAAGGAAGAACTCGAAGAAACTTTATTGGATATAGGAATACGTTATATAACTAAATAAGATAGGACTCTAATTGAAGGTAATTTACTACTTTGTGAAACAGTGATGGGAGATGGCGAAAATAAATACTAAAGAAAAAAAATAATGCAAAACTGTATCAGTTAAGCACTACAAATAATTCGATGTAGCTGATTTCTGTAGTGCTTGTTTTTATTTAAAAATAAGTGAAGCTGGCCGATAAGCCGGGTTCTGTCGTGGACAGTCATTCCTCTAGGCACACGGTTACTCGTGTGCTCAAGCAACCTACCCGCAGACTCAGCGAGCAACGTCATCGTCTGCCTATTTGGTCTTGCTCCGGATGGAGGTTACCGCGTTTCACCGTAACTTAATACGCTCGTCTCTGTGGCCCTGTTCCTCGCCTCACGGCGGCCGGCTATTAACCGGCATCCCGCTCTATGGAGCCCGGACTTTCCTCTCCCAATTTTCCATTACTGAAAAAGAGGCAGCGACTGCCTAGCCAGCTTCGATGAAGATATTATCACCAAACTTAATAACAAAAGGATTAAATCAGTAATACGAACAAGAATTAAATTTACAACCGTGCAACTGTGCAGAATCCACTTATACGTTTTATGTTTACATATTCTCACAAAAAAACGTACTAATTTGTAGATAGAAGACACATGCAAATAAACACCTAAGGACGAATCATCTTCAAAGAAGTTGAAGGAAAGACCATTTTATTGAGCATGAATTTATAGTAGTTTATGAGCTAGCCCTGAACTCGATAGCGAATCATTCATGTATAAAATAAGATTTGCTTTTCTACATTCGTCTCCATCAGGAAATCTTCAGATCACAAGAAAGCATGCCATGAAACTCTATCCTGAATCTGTAGCACACGCTCCTACACTATCAGTCTGTTTGCGAGTAGACTTTACACATACTTAGGGATCTAACCAAACTTGGTTTCATGCCTTTCTCTTTTACCGGAGATAATTATAAAACCTACTAAACTAGTATCTGATTCACCTTCTAATATATTGCTTGCGGAAACCAATCGCTGTGTCTCCTGTGGTCTGTGTTTGCCACACTGTCCTACCTACCGAATAACATTGTCAGAGGCTGATTCACCTCGTGGACGTATAGCTCTCATGAGCGGTGTCGCCAGCGGACGTATTCCAATGAATTCGCGCTTTGTTCAGCACATAGACGGTTGTCTTACCTGTCGTTCCTGTGAAGCTGTTTGCCCCAGCAATGTGGCCTATGGACAATTAGTAGACAATACACGTGCTTTGATGGCGGCATCCCTACTCTCCCCACTGGAAGATAAAACAGCAATTCAAAAATCTTGGCTGCGAGTAATAGTAGAAAAGGAATTCATAGCTAAACCTACACGTTTTGATGCGTTACGCTCCCTCTTACGTTTTTACCAGAAACTAGGCTTGCAAAGATTGTTGAATAAATCGGGCTTATTAAAAAAAACGAAACTTGCCACATTAAATACACAATTACCCCATATCCATATGCCCCGTACTTCATCTAGTAAAGCAGATGTGTCTAAATCATGGAGCAAAATTTATTTTCCAATTGGAAAACCACGTGGTGAAGTGGGTTTATTTCTCGGGTGTGTTGCAAGACTTGCAGATGCGGCAACGCACAATGCTTCAATATACGTACTTAATCGCTTGGGTTACACGGTACATGTACCGCCCATGCAAACCTGCTGTGGTGCACTGCATCAGCATGGAGGCGATACAAAAACAACGGCGCAACTTGCGCAGCAAAATGTAGAGGCATTTAATAGGCTAAATTTACACGCGATTATTACCACTACCTCAGGTTGTGGTGCGCAATTAGCAGAGTATCATTCTGATTTCTCCACCAAGGTGGTAGACATTAGCAAGTTCCTGGTAGCTGCAGATGGATGGGAAGACATAAAGATAACCCCATTGCAATATGAAATTATGGTGCATGATCCATGTACCCTGCGCAATGTACTACACAGCTCGAAATATCCCTATACATTGTTGACACGTATTCCCGGTGCGCTAGTTATTCCGCTTGCTGGTAATGACCAGTGCTGTGGCGCTGCTGGAACATATTTCCTCGATCAACCGGTAATGGCAAAAACACTCCTAAGTGATAAAATAACCGCATTAAACAATAGTAATGCGCATTTTCTAGTTACTTCAAATATTGGCTGCACAATGCATATTTCTAGTACGTTGCGAAATACAAATTCGGAGATTGAAGTGCTACATCCTGTAACACTATTGGCGCGACAAATGAATATGCTATCTTAGCTTTATTGTCCATTCAGGAGTTTTCATGCTGAGCATTGAAAAATTTATCATAGGTTTTGACAGTGCACTACGTACGCTCTTGACGCCCGCACAAACGATACGTACGGTTCCTGGGAATGATTTTCCAGAGGCAGAGCTTACCAATGCAGAAAAGAGTAAATCCACAGCCTTGATGCGTATCAATCATACCGGGGAAGTTTGTGCACAAGCGCTGTATCAAGGACAGGCGCTTACTGCGCGGAACGCTAAAATACAACAAAGCTTAACTCAGGCTGCATGTGAAGAAACTGAGCATCTCGCCTGGACGGAACGACGTATTACAGAGTTGGGTGGACGTAAGAGTCTACTAAATCCTCTATGGTATAGCGGATCATTTGCTATTGGCGCGGCGGCGGGCATGCTTGGAGACAAATGGAATCTAGGATTTCTTGCTGAAACAGAACGCCAGGTAGAAGCCCATCTAGCTGAGCACTTACAGCGCTTGCCACAGCACGACGAAAAAAGCCGTGCCATAGTTGCGCAAATGCAAATTGACGAGGGTGGTCACGCCACCACTGCCATGTCTCATGGTGGCGTAGAATTACCAGCACCGGTTAAGCTAGTGATGAAGTTGGGCTCGAAAGTGATGACCCAGACAACATATTGGATTTGACGGAAAAATTTATTTTTTCATGATCTCGAAATCATGCGTGATTTCTGCCGTCTTTCCAAGCATGATTGAAGCCGAGCAATATTTCTCTGCAGATAAATTGATCGCTCGCTCCACCTGCTGAGGCTTCAGATTTTTCCCAGTCAAGATGAAGTGATAATGGATGCGGGTAAATACCTTGGGGTCTTCCGTCGCTCTCTCTGCCTCGATTTCCACAATGCAATCGATAATATCCTGACGACTTTTTTTTAAGATCATCACCACATCGGAGGCAGTACAACCACCGGCTCCCATTAATACCATTTCCATCGGGCGTAACCCAAGATTCCTGCCACCTACTTCCGGCGCACCATCCATCAACACCGTATGACCATTTTCTGTTTCGCCTTGAAAACTCACTATATCATTCCATTTAATGCGCATTTTCATGACGATTCTTCGCTCGTGGATTTCAAAATGTTATTTTATATTGAAAACAGTATTTAATTTTTGAGAACGATAACTTTATGGTTGATTGGGAGCTGGGGTTAACCCATACCATAACATTCCAATAATTTCATGTAAAAAAAGACTGCTTTTCAGCAATGCACTAGCGGAGGGAATAAATGCAAAAAGATTGGTCTTGTACCGTGTGGTATATGCGGTAGGAGCGGGTGTAACTTTGAACCCAGCCTGCTCGAACTCCCTAATCGCTCTTGGCATATGCCAAGCGTGAGTAACCAGTGCAACGCGGACAATCTTATCCTTTTCCAGGACAGCAAAACTTTTGTAGGCATTTTCGCGAGTATTATTTGAATTATTCTCTACCCATTTCACTGGAACATGGAATTCATTTTCCAGTACTGACTTCATCTGTTCTGCTTCTGAAGAACCAATTCCCAACAGATCACCCCCCGTCACTAACAATGGTTTACCTGTACTCCGATGCAAATATGCCCCGTAGCGAATGCGTTCCAATCCAAAACGACTTACCGTATGGCTATCATATTCTGGGGCCTTTACATAAGTCCCGCTACCTAGCACCACGATAGCTTGTACCTCGATAATGGCAAGGCTAGATGTAGTTGAAGTTTCCAGTGTTTGTAGCGCAGTGTCTGCAACAAATGGAATAGACAACATGTAAAGCAAAGTAAATGTAACAACCACCAGAAACTTACCCAGCACCGGACGACTCTTGAAAAGCAACACTCCTACTGCGCCCAAGACAATAAGGCACAGTGGTGGCAACAAAAAGGCACTCACTAGATCTGTTAAAAACCAACCCATAATTTTAAGTTAAATTTATTTTCACATTAAGGTGGAGTTTTGTAACATAGCACAACTACTCCTTATACTTCTGTACGCAGAAAACAATAAAGCCGACGCGATACCACGTCGGCTTTATTGAAACAAACTGTATTTACTTAAGTGACAGAATCCACTTTACCAAGGTTTTAATACTTTCATCACTAACGTTTGCATTTGGTGGCATAGGAATCGGACCCCAAGTACCTTTGGTTCCTTTTTTCACTTTCTCAGCTAGGCTAGCTGCTGCTGCGGAATCACCCTTGTACTTGGCTGCTATATCCTTGTATGCAGGCCCAACTAATTTCTTGTCAACCGTGTGGCAAGCCATGCAACCACTACTTTGGGCTAAGCCTTGATTCGCTTGCGCAGTACCAATCAGCAGAAGGGTTGATGCAGCAACTACTCCTATCCAAACAGCTTTCATGTTTACTTACTCCTAGTAAAATGATAAAGAGGTTCACATTTTACCCTGAAATTTGCATGCTTGTTGCAATTCCTGCAAGTCACAAATTTCTGGTTGACATATAACGCCCTGGCAGACCCAAGCGTTGACAGGTTTATCAATCGGACAAGGTTTATTCAAACTCGGTGGTAAGCTAACAAGTTCCGCTGGCAAGGCGAACACTAGGGTGTAGGGTGAGCTATGTTGTAGTATATCTTGCCATTCCGTAAGTGCGGATTTTTGACCACGAAGAATAATTATTTGCGGCGGAGCGAGTGTTTCCTCCAACGCGATCATTAGGCTGCAATAAGAACTGGCATGAGATGACATGGTAGGATAAAAAACGTTCAGTGCATTTTCCCCTGCTTGTAAATAACGGGGTTCGCCAACTAGATGTCCAAGCCGCTGCAGTGCGTATGCCGCCACACCGTTACCTGAAGGTGTAGCATTATCATGACCTGGCATAGGACGATCTATGAGTTTTTCGTGATCGTGACTGGTAAAAAAAAATCCACCTGTTTGTTTCCTCTCAAACTGCTCTAGTAATACTTCAGCAAGCTCTATGGAAAAATCCAAGTCAGATTGACGAAATCTTGCCTGCATCATTTCCAGCAAACTATCTAACATGAATGCGTAATCGTCAAGATAGGCGTTGAGATGTGCGATTCCATTTTTAAAGGTCGCTAACAAGCGTCCTTTCCTCCACAGTGTTGAGTGAATGAAATCCACAGCAAGAGCAGCTGAATCCACCCAATCATTGCGTCTAAAAATACGACCTGCATGCGCCATACCCTTAATCATTAGTCCGTTCCAGCTGGTAAGAATTTTTTCGTCTCGACCTGGATATATGCGTGATTCTCGTTCAATAAAAAGTTTTACTTGCGCCGATATAAGCCTTTCTTGTGCTTCATCGTCGCTGATACCAACATCCTTGGCAACGTCTGTAAGCTGTTGAACAATCTCTAGATTCCAATGCCTGCTCTCAAAATTGGGAGTCCGTAAAAGACCGTAGTAGGGTGCAACTACTGCATATTCTTCAGGAGACAAAAGATTCATTATCTGATCACGATCCCATGCATAGAACTTTCCCTCTTCATCCTCTGAGTCTGCATCCAGCGTCGAATAATAGCCGCCCTCTGAGTCTTCCTGTGATTGCATTTCACGTAATACCCATTTTGCGGTTTCCTCCGTAATTCTTTTGAACAAGGGATTTCCAGTGATAAGCCAGGCGTCAGTGTAAATTCGCAGTAGCGGCCCGTTGTCATAAAGCATTTTTTCGAAGTGCGGTATACTCCAATACTGATCTGTACTGTAACGGCAAAATCCACCACCGAGCTGGTCATAGATACCGCCTCTTGCCATACTCTCAAGTGTGTGTGTCGCCATTCGAAGAGCTTGTTTATCGCTTGTGGCTATGTAACGACGTAAACAAAATTCTAGTTCTGCCGAATGAGGAAATTTTGGTGCATTCCCAAACCCTCCATATTCAGAATCGAACTTTTCCTTTAACTCAACAATCGCTAGGTTCAGGGGTTGCCCTGAAAATTCAGAAACAAGTGGATTTTTTGACGGAAGCATCTTTTCAAATGATTTCAACATTGATGCACTCTGTTGTTCTATTTCAGTGCCACGAGCAGAGTAAGCTTCGGCAACACGAGGCAGCAAATCAAGAAAACTTGGCATGCCATGGCGTTGAATTTTAGGAAAATAAGTACCGCCAAAGAATGGTTTTTGGTCAGGAGTTAGAAACAAAGTCAGCGGCCAGCCACCATTACGTTGAGTCAACATGTAATGAGCTGTCTGATAAATCTGATCAAGATCGGGGCGTTCTTCTCGGTCAACCTTAATGTTGACAAAGTATTGATTCATTGCTGCGGCAACTTCTACATCTTCAAAAGATTCATGTGCCATGACATGGCACCAATGGCAGGCCGAATAACCGATGGAAAGAAGTATAGGTCTATCCTCTGTGCAAGCTAAGGCTAAAGCCTCCTCACACCAGGGATACCAGTCTACTGGGTTGTAAGCATGTTGTAGAAGGTAAGGGCTAGTTTCGTTGGCAAGATGATTGGGCATAACTTAATGCTTTGTAGCCACAATTAGTCCGTTGTTGCGCCTTCACTGGCAGTGGAAACCAGTTTTGCGTATTTTGCCAGTACTCCCCGCATATAGCGCGGCTTGGGTGGTTGCCATTTGGCACGGCGACTAGAGATTTCTTCCTCAGAAACATTTAGCTGTAGCAATCTGTTTTCTGCATCTATGGTGATTGAATCTCCCTCATGTACCAGCGCGATGACTCCACCGACAAAAGCTTCGGGTGCAACATGGCCAACTACCATTCCGTAAGTACCGCCCGAGAAACGCCCATCAGTGATAAGTCCCACAGAATCTCCTAGTCCCTCACCAATAAGAGCGGAGGTGGGTGAGAGCATTTCACGCATACCTGGCCCACCCTTTGGGCCTTCATATCGTATTACCACCACGTCCCCAGGCTGGATTTTACGTGCCACTATAGCAGCCATGCAGCTTTCTTCCGATTCAAATATTTTTGCCGGACCGGTAATTTTCGGATTTTTTACTCCAGTAATTTTAGCTACGCAACCCTCGGTAGAGAGATTGCCTTTAAGTATGGCTAGATGCCCCTGCTCATATATAGGGTTATCCCATTGCCGGATAACATCCTGATCCTTGCGAGGAGTTGCGGGAATATTCTGCAATACCTCGGTAACGGTCTGGCCGCTAATAGTCAGACAATCCCCATGCAATAGGCCATGCTCGAGCAGAATTTTCATTACTTGTGGGATGCCACCCGCAGTATGCAAGTCGGTGGCAACATAACGTCCAGAAGGTTTTAAATCACACAATACCGGTACCTTGCCACGTATACGCTCAAAATCATCAATTGTAAGTTCCACCTCGGCCGCATGAGCAATTGCTAGAAAATGTAGTATTGCATTTGTCGAACCACCCACTGCCATAATAACGGCAATAACATTTTCGATAGATTTTCTAGTAATGATGTCGCGTGGCAAAATTTGATGTTTGATTGCGTTGACTAACACTTCTGCAGAACGGATAGCACTCTCACGCTTTTCTTCATCCGTTGCTGCCATAGTTGAAGAGTAAGGCAGGCTCATTCCCATCGCCTCAAATGCAGACGACATAGTGTTAGCAGTAAACATGCCCCCACAAGAGCCCGCACCGGGACAGGCATGACGTTCTATTTCAAGCAATTCTTTCTCATCTATATTGTGTGCAATGTACTGCCCTACTGCTTCAAAAGCACTAACAATGGTTAAGTCTTGTCCTTTATAGTGACCAGGTTTAATCGTACCACCATAAACAAAAATAGATGGAATATTCATACGTGCGATTGCAATCATCGCGCCTGGCATGTTCTTGTCGCAACCACCAACAGTGATCACACCATCCATGCTTTCTGCTTGTACTGCGGTTTCAATCGAGTCTGCAATAACTTCGCGTGATACCAGTGAATACTTCATGCCCTCTGTTCCCATAGAGATACCATCAGATACAGTGATAGTACCGAAGATTTGTGGCATTGCACCTGCTTGTCTCAACGCATTTTCAGCATCTGTAGCCAACTCGTTCAATCCCATATTGCAGGGTGTGATCGTAGAATAACCGTTAGCTACACCTACTATGGGCTTGTTAAAATCTTTGTCGTCGAAACCCACTGCTCTCAGCATGGCACGGTTGGGAGAACGCTGTGCACCTTGGGTAATGGCTTGGCTGCGTTTGTTGTCTGGCATGGTTGCTCCTAGAAAATATTAGAAATGCTTGACTGCATATTCTCTCTCATTCGTGTTTAATTTTTTGGAGAACACGCTTGCCGTATAATCTACATTTTACAGCAATTGAGGCCGAGACCTATGCTCGTTCACCCACAGTTTGATCCTGTCGCCATCTATCTTGGGCCTCTTTCTATTCGCTGGTATGGGCTCATGTATCTGCTCGGATTTGCACTGTTTATACTGCTGGGGCGTTATCACATCAAGCGCAATCCACAAGCAGCCTTCAACAACGCTATACTTGACGATCTGCTGTTCTATGGCATGCTCGGGGTAATACTCGGTGGTCGCCTAGGTCACGTGCTGTTTTATCAGTTTGGTCACTATTTACAACAGCCTTTAGAAATTCTTGCTGTGTGGAAAGGCGGTATGTCATTCCACGGCGGTTTGCTAGGTGTAATAACTGCGATGGCAATAATGGCACACAAGTATAAATTGCAATGGCTGGTCGTCACAGATTTCATTGCGCCACTAGTGCCGCTCGGGCTAGGTGCAGGTCGAATCGGCAATTTCATCAACGCTGAACTATGGGGACGACCCACCGACGTATCTTGGGGAATGGTATTTCCCAACGTGGACACCCTCCCTCGCCACCCTTCCCAACTTTATGAATTTGCACTTGAAGGGGTGGTATTTTTTGTGTTGTTATGGATTTATTCAGCCAAACCAAAACCAGTAGGCGCTGTCTCGGGTATGTTTCTGATCGGCTATGGCATATTCCGTTCGGTTGCTGAATTTTTCCG
>QIFK01000234.1 GCA_003230615.1 Nitrosospira sp.
GCCACAAAACGTTTAGCTGGTGGCAAACAATCAAGGGCACTTAACCCCATACTACGCATGCCTTGCAACAAGAAAGTATCGTTGGAAAAGAACCTGACCAAAGAATCAGTGAACATTCTTCCCGCTCCACTGTCAGTTTGCCGCTTATCGCAGTACTTTGAAAGCATTGTGGAAGCACCAACATCAGAAGGCATTGCAATGATTTCTCCTGCTAATTCCCATGCATCACGCAGCCCTAGATTGAAGCCCTGTCCCGCCACAGGATGTAAGGTTTGTGCCGCATTACCAATCAACGCAATGCGTCGCGCTGCAATAGGAGTAGCGTACTTAAGTGCAAGCGGAAAACCTGAACGTTTACTGGCCCCAATAAATTCTCCAAGACGGTCGCCAAAATGATCATGCAAGCGTGCCAGGAAAGCGGCATCATCCAAACTGAGAATTTCTTGTGCCGCCGACGGAGAAATAGTCCACACCAAGGAAAAATGCCTACCTAGAGGTAAAAATGCAACTGGCCCATCAGAGGTAAAGCGCTCGTAAGCTGTGCCACACTGTGAGAGAGAGGTTTCGATACCTGCAACAACCGCCCATTGTTGGTAGTCATGTACATGCTGGGTAATGCCCTCCACTTGCCCAGTAAGGCGACCACCATCAGCCAATACTAGTAAACTTGCCGATACTTGTTTTGTTACCCCATTATGCTGAAACTCTACTTGTCCCTCTTCTGTATTTGATTCTAACCGTGTTACCTGAGCCTCCGTCAGATAGTGAACATCACAATCTTGCAACTTCTCATGCATTGATCGAAATACGTCATGGTGGATTACTACATAACCTAAAGCTGGTACGCCAACTTCACAAGCGGTTAGTACAGCGCGTCCAAACCCACCTCGATTAGAAATATGTATAGTCGTAATTGGTGTAACCTCCGGTAAAGACTCCCATACACCTAGACGCTGTAAAATCAGACGGCTGCCATGAGAAAATGCTAGCGGTCGAGGGTCTTCTTTTTTTTCAGGTGTCCCACGTGCTTCCAGCAACATCACGGATAGGCCGCTATTACGTAACGCAAGTGATAAAGACATGCCCACCGGCCCCCCGCCGATAATAATAAGGTCGTAATGGTTAGATGTCATAGTTTCAGAACTGGTCTTTTTGTTTGATTCACTTATCCACCTTGTCCCTTCTAACTTCTGCTTCGCCATCCTGATCCTCATCAACTACAACATATTTCCCCTCTACCGTATCTGTAGTTTCTACCGTATCCACCATATTGTCTGAACTCATCGATTTAGATAACTCACGCTTTAACCACCAGAAACGAAGCCCGAAACCGATTGCGGCTATTGCAAATAAAGCTAAGAATGCTGCAAAAAAGAAAACGCCAAATATTGCCACAACGATTAATATAGGAATCAGTATCAGATAACTTACCCAGCGTTTAGTCGCGAGCGGTACACTCTTCCTCTCTTGAGAATTGTTATCCTCATACCTAGGTACTTTTTTAACTATTATTTTCCAGTCTTCACTCATCGCATTAATTCTTCAATTTCGGTAACTGTCTTGGGTGCAGATGCTGTCAGCACTTCACAACCGAACTTTGTTACCATTACATCATCCTCAATACGTACACCAATATTCCAGAAATGACGAGGCACATTATCCGCAGGGCGGATGTAACAGCCTGGCTCCACCGTAAGAGCCATTCCGGGATGCAGCAAACGCCACTTTCTATCTTTCTTATATTCCCCTACATCATGCACATCTAATCCCAACCAATGGCTGGTTCGATGCATGTAAAAACGTCTATAGTCTTCTGATTCGATAACAGAGTCTACGCTTCCCTGGCATAGACCAAAATCAATAAATCCCTGTACTAACACCTGTAGTGCCGTAGTATGTGGTACGTCCCAAGAATTACCTGGTTGTACTGCGCTAATTGCAGCAGCCTGAGCAGACAACACTAGTTGATACACATCTTTTTGTACTGAACTAAATTTACCGTTTACAGGAAACGTGCGGGTAATATCAGCAGCATAGCCGTGTAATTCACAGCCCGCATCGATAAGCAATAAATCACCAGATTTTAGTTCCATGCTGTTCCCAACATAATGTAACACGCAAGCATTGGCACCGCCTGCAACAATAGGTGTGTAAGCAGGTGCTTCTGCGCCATGACTACGAAATTCGTGCAAAAGTTCCGCCTCAACTTCATATTCCTTCATGCCAGGTCGGGTCGTCCGCATTGCACGGCGATGAGCACCGGTAGAAATTTCCGCTGCGCGGCGCATGACCTGAAGTTCTTCCGCACTTTTGAACAAGCGCATCTCGTCCAATAAAAATCGGCTATCACAAATTTCAGTAGGTGCAGAAATACCACTTCGCACCTGTTCCCGTACCTGGTTGATCCAACCAGTCAGGCGCGTGTCCCACCCAGGATCCTGCCCCAACGCACAGTATACTTTGGGCTGGTTAGCGAGTAACTTAGGTAGCATTTCGTCCAACCTAGAAATAGGGTACGTTTCATCGAGACGAAAAGCTTCCCTCGTAGATTCTGGACCGTGGCGAAAGCCATTCCAGATTTCACGTTCTATATCCTTGTCTTGACAAAATAGTATGTCCTTAGTCGCACCTTCATCGTTTCCTGCTATTATGACCAACACAGCTTCTGGTTCACTAAAACCTGTCAGATAGTAAAAATAACTGTCAAAACGATAGGGATAATATCCATCACGACTCCGCACTCGCTCTGGGGAGGTCGGGATGATCGCTATTCCTTTATGCATCTGTGATGCTAGGTGTCGTCGACGTATTCCATAAGTTTTAATCGGGATCATAGATGAAGATTCTTGCAGGATTTATGAGATAAAGCAAAACAAGCAAGAGTTTTCCTATTCATTACTGAGTTGAACATCAAGTTTACGTAAACGTTCTGGAGTACCGACGTCCACCCATACACCCTTATAATGTTCGCCACTAACTTTCCCGGCGACGATTGCCTTACATAGCTTTGGCGCAAGTTTCGCTACTAGACCAGGTTCGACACCTTTGAAAAAAGTTGGTTTATAGATACCAATTCCACTAAAAGTAAGCTTTTCCTTACCTATTAGTGCCAACCTTCCAGAATCAAGAAAAAAATCACCATATGGATGGTACTCAGGGTTGCTCACTAACACCAGATGTGCGGTATCTCCATCTAAACTCGCATTCATCTGTCGTAAAATAGGTAACAATGTTGAGAAATCAATCTCACAATATATATCCGCATTAATAATGAGGAAAGGCTGTTCGTCCGGCTCATTTCCAACCTCACTCTCCAACAATGGCAACGCATTAACAATACCACCTGCGGTTTCCAGCGCTCTAGGTTCATGGGAATAACGGATGTTGATACCGTAACGCTCACCGTCTCCCAATGCAGTTTCAATCATTTGCCCCAGATGAGCATGATTGATTACGATATCGACAAAGCCCGCGTGTGCTAGATTTTCAATGTGATATTCAATCAGAGGTTTACTTCCCACACATAGCAATGGCTTAGGTAACGTATCGGTCAAAGGACGCATACGTTCACCACGTCCAGCAGCCAAAATCATGGCTTTAAACTGCTCTTTCTTAAGAGTCATAACCAATTTCTATTTCCTGTCTCCCGATTTCTAGCTCATCTAGTAGCACCAGCAGGAAATTAAGTTCACTATAACGCTCGCAGGTTTCTCGGAGATAATTTATCACTAGCGGCATATCTCTAAGATAATTATTCTTACCGTCGCGGTGACATAAGCGTGCGAATATGCCAAGTACTTTGATATGGCGCTGCACTCCCATCCACTCAAAATCACGATAGAAATCAGTAAAATTCGCGGCTACGGGAAGTCTAACTTTTTTAGCTTTTTCCCAATAACGTATTATCCAGTCCAGTATGCGTTCCTCATCCCAACAAATATAGGCATCCTTGAATAGTGACACCAAATCGTAAGTAATAGGGCCATATACTGCATCCTGGAAATCAACAATACCAGGATTAGGAGTCGTGACCATAAGGTTTCGTGAATGATAATCACGGTGCACAAATACTCTGGGCTGGGCAAGGTTATTTTGCAAAATCCGTTTAAAGCCCTCGTCAAGTTCTGTTTTCTGTTTTACATTTAGCACTACTTGCAAGTGTTTGGCTAGATACCAATCTGGAAACAGAGTTAACTCTTTAAGAAGTAGTGCTTCATCATAATCCGGCAACACACCAGAATAGCTTGCCAACTGTATCCTAATAAGCGCATCTACCGCATCAGAATACAAATGATCAGTAACCGAGGAATCAGCACCTACTGCTTCCAAATAAGTAGTGCTCTCAAGGTCTGAAAGCAGCAAGAACCCTTGCTTCAGATCCTGTGCAAGGACTTCAGGCACATGTACGTTTGCTTCTGAAAATACCTTTGCTACATGCAAAAATGAAACGCAATCCTCATGCTGTGGTGGAGCATCCATCACGATCAATGTTTTATGGGAATGATTCTCACTAAATGATATGCGAAAATAACGGCGAAAACTCGCGTCAGTAGAAGCTGGAGACAGTAAGAAGGTCCTAGTGGGAAATTGTAATTTGATCCAATTTTCTAGAATCTGATAACGCCCTAATTGCTTCATGATTGATCTACCGATTGCCTAATTATACAAAATATGAGATTTTATCATGCAAGTTAAAATCTTTACCCAAATGCATGGTGAAGAAAAAATAATGGAGGAAATCATGCTGAACCAAAAACTATTGGATGAAATTAGCAAAAAAGTCAACGACCTTGTAGCACAAAGCCCTGTGAAGGATGTTGAAAAAAATCTACGCGTTTTACTTGCTGGTGTCTTTACTCGGCTAGATTTGGTTACACGTGATGAGTTTGATGTGCAGCAAGAGATGTTAAAGCGCACACGTGAGAAATTAAGCGTACTAGAAGCAAAGGTAGCCGAACTGGAAAAAAAACCTAAGAAAACTAAGAAAACGTGAACCTTACAGGAAAAATGTAACGCATGAATCCTGCTTTACCCATGCTCATAAGTAGAATGTGGGATAAAATATGCTTAGCTTGTACAAATTACCTCGCAGCACGTAGCTAGCTTTTCTCTACGATCTCGACCTAAATATTACAACTTCACATCAGTTAAGGCAGATGAGCCTATCGCGGGTGGACGGTCCAGCTTGACCTGTCGAGCAGTCTAGCTTGACCTGGTTAAATTATTTGATACAGAAAAAAATAAAACTACATGTGTGTGGTCAATAGTTCCTACTAATCGTTTAGCATGATTACCTTGATTAATCTAAATTCTCCACAGCCTTTTTAAAAGATAGTTTCCGCAAGTTGAATAACCCCTTTATTAAAGACTCACACTCCCCCTACACCCACTCAAAAATATACAGAAACAAAGTAGGATTGATATGGAAGCTTTAACGTGACCGCACGGGCTCTATAGAAAAGTTTGGCCCACCCACTCAACAAGATTATGAGGCGGGATGGATGCCTTCTCACCCACCAAGTTACAGCGTCAGCTTAACGTGGCATGATAAAATTATCTATTTTGAATATAGTCTAGCTATGAACAAACACCACCGTACTGCCCTGTTAAATGACCTGCTTACGCATCGTATCTTGATGTTAGATGGCGCCATGGGAACCATGATCCAGAGTTATAAACTCAACGAAGCAGATTATCGCGGTACGCGTTTCGCAGATTTTCCTCAGGATCTCAAGGGAAATAATGATCTCCTAACACTCACTCAGCCACAAATTATTCACGCAATTCATACTAGCTATCTAGAAGCAGGTGCTGACATTATCGAAACTAACACTTTCAATTCTAATTCAGCATCAATGGCCGATTATCATATGCAAGATCTGGTGTACGAGCTAAATCTCTCTGGCGCGAAGCTGGCGCATGAAGCAGTACAAGCAATAGAATCAAAAACTCCAGATAAGCCACGCTTTGTCGCCGGAGTGATAGGACCAACCACTAAAACTGCCTCTATTTCGCCAGATGTAAACGACCCCGGGTTCCGTAACATTACTTTCGATAAATTAGTAACAGACTATTCTGAATCCATTCGTGGCCTGGTAGATGGCGGCGCAAATATTTTATTGGTAGAAACAATTTTTGACACGCTAAATGCTAAAGCTGCACTGTTTGCAATAGACCAGTATTTTGAAACTTTCGCTATTCGTATTCCTATCATGATTTCAGCAACGATAACCGACGCCTCCGGACGTACACTTTCTGGACAAACTCCTGAAGCATTTTGGGACTCAGTAAGTCATGTCCAGCCATTGTCAGTGGGACTTAATTGTGCCCTTGGTGCAGAACTAATGCGACCATATATTGAGGAACTTTCTAAAGTTTCTGGAGTATATGTCAGTGCACATCCCAACGCCGGCCTACCTAACCCACTAGCAGAAACAGGTTATGACGAATCACCCGGGTATACCGCAAAACTGATTAAGGACTTTGCGCAATCGGGTTTTGTTAACATTGTCGGCGGCTGCTGTGGTACCACACCTGCACATATCAAAGCTATTGCTGATGCGGTGAAAGAAATTGAGCCACGCGTCATCCCTGACATTCCAAAAAAACTGCGGCTATCTGGCTTGGAGCCACTCAATATTGATGATGATTCGTTATTCGTAAATGTAGGTGAGCGTACCAACGTTACTGGCTCCAAAGCCTTCTCACGTCTAATACTTAATAATGATTTCACAGAAGCACTAAGTGTTGCTCGTAGTCAGGTAGAAAACGGTGCACAAATCATTGACATCAACATGGACGAGGCAATGCTTGATTCACAAAAGGCCATGGTGACATTCCTCAACCTAATTGCTGCTGAACCGGATATCAGTCGTGTACCAATTATGCTCGACTCAAGCAAGTGGTCTGTTATTGAGGCTGGGCTAAAAAGAGTGCAAGGCAAGGCCGTGATCAACTCTATCAGCCTAAAAGAAGGTGAAGAAGAATTTATTCAGCACGCTAAACTCGCCAGACGCTACGGAGCAGCCGTGATAGTAATGGCTTTCGACGAATCCGGCCAAGCAGACACGCAGGCGCGCAAAATAGAAATTTGTACTCGATGTTACCGAATTCTAGTTGATCAGGTACTTTTCCCTCCAGAAGATATTATTTTTGATCCGAATATTTTCGCAGTGGGCACTGGCATTGAGGAACATAATAATTACGGTATTGATTTCATTGAAGCTACACGTGTTATCAAACAAACTCTACCCTATGCCAAAGTGAGCGGAGGAGTATCTAACGTTTCGTTCTCTTTTCGCGGCCAGGAGGCAGTGCGGGAGGCAATCCATACGGCCTTCTTGTATCATGCAGTCCGCGCTGGCATGACTATGGGAATTGTTAACGCAGGACAACTAGGCGTTTATTCTGATATTCCAAAGGATTTGTTGGAACGAGTTGAGGATGTGTTGCTCAACCGGCGTCCTGACGCTACTGAAAGAATGGTTGAATTCGCTGAAAACTTCAGGGGACAGAGTAAAGAAAATATTGAGGATCTAACTTGGCGTAATGAACCAGTTCAACAACGATTAACACGTGCATTAGTCAAAGGTATCACTACCTATATCGTTGAAGATACTGAGGCAGCACGACTAGAAATAAGTAATCAAGGTGGTCGTACGATACAAGTTATCGAAGGACCGCTAATGAATGGGATGAATGTTGTTGGCGATTTGTTTGGTTCCGGTAAAATGTTTCTACCACAAGTAGTAAAGTCAGCACGTGTGATGAAACAAGCTGTTGCACATCTTCTGCCATTTATCGAGAAAGAGAAGAAAAAATCTGGTGACTCAAAACCAAGGGGCAAAATTGTCATTGCTACTGTCAAGGGCGACGTACATGACATAGGTAAAAATATCGTTACGGTAGTACTCCAGTGTAACAACTATGAAGTAGTAAATATGGGTGTGATGGTCCCTTGTGCAAAAATATTGGAAACAGCACGACGTGAACAAGCCGACATTATCGGGCTATCAGGACTGATTACACCATCCCTGGAGGAAATGGCGCATGTATCTAAAGAAATGCAACGCGAGGGATTTACCATTCCCCTATTGATAGGTGGCGCAACTACTTCTCGTGTCCATACCTCAGTGAAAATTGAACCTCATTACAAAAATGGTGTCACCGTGTGGGTACCAGATGCAAGTCGTGCAGTAAGTGTATGCAGCAATTTGCTATCACAGGATTTAAAGAAAGATTATATGCAAAGCATCAAAGCTGAATACGAGAAAGTTCGCACTCAGCACAAGAATAAAAAGGGACAGGCTCCAATGTTGATGATAGCAGAAGCCCGAAAAAACGCGTTTAGAACCGATTGGAAAAACTATGTTCCCCCAGAACCTGGTTTCATCGGTGTAAGGTCACTAAAGAATTACCCGCTGGAAAAAATATTGCCCTATATTGACTGGACGCCATTTTTTCAAGCTTGGGAATTATCCGGACGTTATCCTGCAATTCTTCAAGACAATGTAGTCGGTGAAACCGCTAGTAATCTATTCCATGATGCTCAAAGCATGCTGAAAAAGATTGTTGCGCAAAAGTGGCTTTCTGCCAATGCTGTATTCGGTCTATTCCCTGCTAATTCGGTAAATCACGATGACATTGAGATTTATACCGACAAATCCAGGACTAAAATTGCAATGAATTATCATGGTCTTCGACAACAGACTACAAAACCGTCGGGGCGACCTAATTTATGCCTTGCAGATTTTATTGCCCCAAAGGAAACCGGAATTAAGGATTTTATAGGCACATTTGCGGTATCCACCGGTTTTGGTATTGATGCAAGAGTAAAAGCATATGAAGACGCACATGACGACTACAATGGCATCATACTAAAAGCACTAGCCGACCGCTTGGCAGAAGCCTTCGCCGAACATATACATTCACGGATACGACGTGAATTCTGGGGTTACGCAAAGGATGAAATTCTGAGCAACGAGGAACTCATTTCTGAAAAATATCTTGGTATCCGCCCTGCACCAGGTTACCCGGCTTGTCCTGACCATACAGAAAAGGGTCCATTATTTGAGTTATTGAGAGCTCCAGAGAACGCTGGTATTGTCGTGACTGAATCCTATGCCATGATTCCTACAGCGGCAGTATCTGGTTTCTATTTTTCGCACCCTGAGGCCAACTATTTTGCCGTCGGCAAGATAGATAAAGATCAAGTAGAAGATTATGCAAAGCGAAAACACTGGACGCTGGAACAGACAGAAAAATGGCTTGCACCAGTGCTAGCCTATGAACGATAGCTGGTGATATGACAGAAATAGCAGAAACAAAAAAAGCCCAATCATTAAACGTGAATTCTCCGTTTGATGGCTCTCTAATTGAAACTATTCAGATGCAAACAGTTGCAGATGCAAGAACTATGCTGGAAAAGGCAGAAACACTTTTTAAGAACCGTGATGGCTGGAAAGAGCATCATGAACGTATAGCAATTTTGAAGAAATTAGCTTTGCTAGTGGAGAAAGAAGCAGAAAGTTTTGCCATGCTAATTGCACAAGAAGGAGGCAAGCCACTGGTAGATGCACGTATTGAAGTCACCCGAGCGATCGATGGAATTCATCTTGCGGTAAATGAACTCCCCAATATTATGTCTGGTAAAGAAATTCCAATGGGGCATACTCCAGCATCTATCTGTAGGAAAGCCTATACAACTTATGAGCCTATAGGAGTTGTGGTAGCAGTGAGTGCTTTTAATCATCCACTAAATTTGATTATTCACCAAGTTGTTCCTGCAATAGCTGTGGGCTGCCCGATTATCGTGAAGCCCGCATTAATTACACCACTGAACTGTATTCGTTTTGTTGAATTGGTGCACCAAGCTGGATTACCACAGGATTGGTGTCAGGTCTGTGTGTGTGATAACGATGTCGCAGAGAAATTAGTTACAAGTGAAAAAATTAATTTCTTTACCTTTATTGGCTCTGCAAAAGTTGGCTGGCAACTAAAGAGCAAATTAGCTCCCGGTGTGCGCTGCGCATTAGAGCACGGTGGTGCAGCTCCAGTAATTGTTGATGAAACAGCAGATTTGAATAAAACTATCCCATCACTTCTCAAGGGTGGGTTCTATCATGCTGGGCAAGTATGCGTTTCTGTACAGCGTGTGTTTGTTCATGATTCTATTACAGATGACGTAGCAAAACGTCTGTCAGTTGGCGCATCTAAACTGAAGGTAGGTGATGCCACAAAAGAAGATACTGAAGTTGGTCCCTTGATTTTACCTCGTGAAGTGGATCGAGTGGATGAATGGGTACAGGAAGCTGTGAGCGAGGGTGCAGAATTACTCACTGGGGGCAAGAAACTTAGTAATACGACTTACGCTCCGACAGTTATCCTTAATCCACCTATAGATGCAAAAGTATCTACTAGGGAAATCTTTGGTCCGGTGGTGTGTGTGTATTCATACACAGATCGCAAGAAAGCCATAGAAATCGCCAATAGCCTGAATGTGGCTTTCCAGGCAGCAATCTATACCAGTGATTTAGATGTGGCTAATGATTGTATAAAACACCTTGATGCAACAGCCGTCATGGTTAACGACCATACAGCCTTCCGCGTAGATTGGATGCCATTTGGAGGACGTCGCTCATCTGGTTATGGTATCGGTGGAATCGGCTACACCATGCATGACATGATTCAACCTAAAATGGCTATCATTAATGAAGTTTAATCATGAATATTTTGTCTACCTATTTTCCACCTAGTACGGCCCCGGGCAAATTAGTCAACTTGTATTTGCCACTAAGCACTGTAGTAGCTAGAAAACCCAAAGTTTGATCTCGTAGTAATTTTACGATTTACTGCTTAATTGGCAACCACTCTGCGTGCATTAGACATGTTATTTTGTCGCTACAAACTTTGAATCCCAGCACACATTCCTCGGTAAATCCTGAACCTTCGGTAATATGGACAATCTGCATCAAATTAATTTCCTTACCTCGTTCTCGAAGGCAAAAGCCACCTTGCTTTCCACGAAAAGAATAAAGTAAATTACTTCTGCACAGATTCTGTAGCACCTTTGCAAGATAAGTTGGAGGTACTCCTATGTGTTCTGCAATTGTGCGATTAAGCACTGCCACACTGCGGGGTTGTATGGCCATAAAAATAAGAGCCTGAATAGCGTAGTACTAGGAAGTGCGAGACAAGATCATAGTGGGCCTTAGTTTCTGCTATATTAGGAATATTAGTAAATGTAGTTGATCTTACCCCAAGCACATTATTATCAGAAATAAGTGACGAGTTCAATCTTGTTCCGTCATGTCTTTATCCTGTAATTATCCAAAGAATCGGGTTAAGTTGAATTAAATACCTCTCCGGGCTGACACGATGAAACCACATCAACCGTTTAGCTTAAATATTGATTTTCTGAGTGTCCGCTTTGAGTAGACAGCAAACGTCAATCTCGACACAAAGACAAGCAACTAAGCACAGTGTTGATGTATCGCTCTATTCGTCAAATTCCATTTGTTCAACCCTCTCCTATAAATATGTTCTGAAAAACATTACGGAAATGGTATAGGGCGCACAGTTGCAAACTAGTTGTAAAAATTCTAGATATTGATTACAACTTATTGATTTTATGATAATTTATAGGAAAGTACAAATATCTACCAAGATGGCGGCGAGATGCCAAAACGCACGGCAAATTTAATAGCAAGCTCATCAAAAGCATCCATATCATTACAAAAACGCATATACTCGAACAACATACTCCACATTTCCTGAGTTCCAGCGGTATCCTCGGCCGCTTTCCCTAAGCTGGAAATAAAGCGGTCAATTGCCGCCATCTCAGGCTTTGTTTGATCATGCGGTAATTGTGAAAAGAATTCAACGAGCTCCATAAGTCCATTAGTATCAGCACCATGTACATGGGAAAAATCTAGTATGGCGCCCTTAGACGAAGCGCACGCTTCCAGTACTGAAGCAATATCAGGCAAGGAGCCGCATACGATCTTTTGAGGCATTTCAAAAACAACACGGTCAGAATCTAATTGCATTTTCTGCTGAGGCAAACCGGCCAAAATAGGCGCACCGAAGGCCTCTTCATACCGCCTATCAAGGCTGCTAAAGTTTTCCATCTGGCCAGTTCCCATGTATAAATAAGCTAACAGCTGCCAAATATTTTGATCAATTAACCCTGATTCTAGAGCAAGTTCAAAGTTACGAATCGCTCTTTCAACCTCAGTATTGGCCTGATTGAGCAAATCCTCTATGTTAGAAGATGAGGTTTCAGGCTTGACCGATTCCTCAGCACCAGAAGCGTCGTCTTCTGGTGCTGTGAAATCGAGAGTCAATATTTCCGTGTCCTTCATAGTAGGTCAAATTATGACAGATTTTTCGTTCGTTTTGTATCACTGTTAATGTGGTATATTCTACCGCATACCAAACAGACAGAGTGCAGTCTACTCAGCCTCTTACTCGGGTAATTCTTGCCACCTCATTAACATGCCTCAGACTGCGCATTAATTTTGCTAGATGCTGACGGTTACTAACCTGCAAAGTAAAATGCATGGTGGTATGAGCACCATCGCTTTCCATGGAAATATTGTCAATATTAGATCCAGCTTCAGCAATACCTGTTGCAACCCTTGCCAACACACCACGCTGATTTACGACAACCATCTTGATGCTGGCTTCGAAAAGCTTAGTAATATCTTGACTCCATGTTACGTCAAGCCAGTTGTTCTTACTTCTTCGGTTTTTAGCAATTAATGGACAATCATGGATATGAATCACTAGTCCCTGATTCTTCTTTATAAAACCAAAAATAGGGTCGCCCGGGATAGGGTGACAGCATTTAGCAAATTGCACCGCCATACCTTCAGTCCCTAGGATAGCGATAGCATCATCCCCCCCACTTGGCCTAGAAACAGACTCTCCAGGTGTTACCAAGCGTTTTGCAACTAAAGCTGGCAAATGTTTCCCTAATCCCATGTCTGTTAGTAATTCTTTTTTTGACTTAGCGCCACTTTCCCGAGCAAGTTTCTCCCACTGGGCTTCACTTATAGTCTGTGGATCAATATTAAATGACAGCAATGCTTGATTTAGCAAACGTTTCCCAAATTCGGCAGACTCCTCGAATTGCATAGTCTTTAGAAAGTGTCGAATATGAGAGCGCGCTTTGCTAGTAACCACGTAAGTAAGCCATGCAGGATTGGGTTCTGCATGTGGTGCCGTAACAATCTCTACACGATCTCCACTCATGAGCTTTGTTCGTAGCGAAGCATTTTCTCCATTAATTTTTACAGCCACACAGCAATTACCAATGTCTGTATGAACTGCATAGGCAAAATCTACGGCTGTAGAATCTTTGGGTAACGTCAAAATTTTCCCTTGTGGGGTGCATGCGTAAACTTCTCCTGGAAACAGATCAACTTTAAGGTGCTCTAGAAACTCTAAAGAATCGTCAGAATCACTCAGTGTTTCTAGCAAGCTTTGTAACCACTGGTGGGTTCTCATGTGTATGTCGTTTAAATCGGCATCAGAACTCTTATATAACCAGTGTGAGGCAACACCAGCCTCAGCGATTCTGTGCATCTCAGGGGTGCGAATCTGTAATTCTATGGGGGTACCATATGGCCCTAATAGCGTGCTGTGCAATGACTGGTAGCCATTTGCCTTAGCAATCGCAATATAGTCTTTAAACTTCCCAGGAATTGGATTGTACAGGCTATGTAGGGCACCAAGCGCAATGTAGCATGAGGGTATATCCTTGACGACGACACGAAAACCATAAATGTCAAATATCTCGGAAAATGTGAGGTGCTTCTCCACCATTTTCTTGTAGATGCTATAGAGTTGCTTTTCTCGCCCACTCACCTTTGTATTGAGCCCTGCTTCATATAAACATTTCCTGATCGCGTCAAGAATTTTCTTCAATACTTCTCTTCGATTACCGCGCACTCCCTTGGTCGCCTTGGTCAAAACCCTGTAGCGTGTTGGGAAAAGGTTAAGGAAGCTAAGTTCCTGTAGTTCCTGATAAATATTATTGAGACCTAACCGGTTAGCAATGGGGGCATAAATCTCCATGGTTTCACGAGCAGTGCGGCGCCTCTTCTCAGGCCTCATTGCTTCCAGTGTTCGCATGTTATGAAGTCGGTCCGCTAACTTGATAAGTATAACTCGGACATCGCGCGCCATTGCCAGTAGCATCTTACGAAAATTTTCCGCCTGAGCATCCGCATGAGTTTGAAACTCAATCTTATCAAGCTTAGAAACACCATCCACTAAATCCGCTACTGCTGTCCCAAATCTATTACTGATCTCAGATTTAGAAACGTGTGTATCCTCCATTACATCATGAAGCAACGCCGCGGTAAGCGTCTGAGTATCCATGTGCAATTTACCAAGTATGCTAGCTACCGCTAGAGGATGAGAAATGTATGGCTCTCCAGATTTTCTGAACTGTCCGGAATGCGCGCTTTGGCTAAAGAGATAGGCATTTTGAAGCTGAGAAATATCTTCCGGCTTTAGATAACCGGATAATTCATGGAATAGGAATTCCGCCCCAGAGGTAGCAGCAGAGGAGTCCGGCAGGCTTTTTGCTCGCATCGGAATTTCCTTAATTTTCCGTCTCACCAATTGGCTCACAACATAGATATGCTGAAACGGGGAACATCCTTATAGCTCTCTATGTATTTGGATAGAGTATCACCCTTGGTTGCTAAACAGGTAGAATAAATTTTCGCTAAATGCTCTACATCATTGTGTAAAATTATATATGTCCCATGTTTAAAATTTCTAATCCAAATTTTCCCTGAGCCAACTCGCGCAAGGCAATAACTGTAGGTTTATCACGCGCAGACTCTACCATAGGGGGGCTTCCAATTGAAATTTGCCTCGCCCTAATTGTAGCTGCCAAAGTCATATCAAAGCGGTTGGGAATTCTTTTCAAGCAATCATCGACCGTAATCCGCGCCATGGTGATTCTCCTAGTATGATATTAAAACAAATTAATGTATTCATAAAAAATAACAGTGGTGTGACAAGCATCCCCGCATCAATCCAAATAAAGTATATGATTGAATCGAGGAATTATTAAATTGATTTCTTATATAACATTTATCCGAGCCGCATTACTAAATCATGATGACAAACAAGTTGTACCGCCATTCTTAAACGCTCTGCCTGTACGACACAAACTAGTTCCCTGAGCGCATTATCCAGATTCTCATTGATAATAACATAGTCATATTCTCGCACGTGGCTGATTTCCTGGCGTGCTGCCGCCATCCGCCGAGCAATCGCCTCCTCGCAATCCTGGTTGCGATTTCTTAAACGGGTTTCAAGTACCTTTATCGAAGGGGGCAAAACAAAAATGCTAACCGCATTGGAAAAAAACCTACGAACCTGTTGCACGCCTTGAGTATCAATCTCAAGCAAAATGTCTTGTCCAGAATCTATAGCCTTGTTGATCCATTTTTGCGAAGTTCCATACAGATTTCCATACACTTCCGCACTTTCTAAAAATTCTCCATGTTCCAACATTTGTTCGAATATTTTACGCTCCACAAAATAATAATCGCGCCCTTCTACTTCTCCTAAACGCATTGATCGTGAGGTGTATGAAACAGATAAACTTAAGTCAATATCTGTCTGGGACAACGCTTCAATTAAGCTAGTTTTCCCCGTACCAGAGGGAGCACTAAGAATAAATAAATTACCTGGCTTTGTTGTCATACTAGGTCCTCTCACAAATAGTTTGCGTCACTTCTGTGCATTTTCCAACTTTAGCTTAGCACGCATATTTTTACTTACAGCATCATGTAGGTATTCCATTATTAAAATCTGATGCCCCGCGTACAAATTTTCCAGTAGCCTTATGCATACAAAATGCCTAGCTAAAGCTTCGTACATGCATCAGAAGCAACAACAATCTTTCCATACCGCGCAAGCCACTCAAGTGGAACAGGAAACGTAAGCCCACCCTTCTTTACCATATATGCTGCCATAAACGCACCGAGCATAATGGAACGACCACAATTATCCCCCCCAGCACGAATATTGGCCTTTATTGCAGTTTGATAGTCTGGTGCACACTTTGCGATATGAAAAACTACGGGTAACCCTTCTGCCACATGGCAGGCAGAGCTGAAGTGCTCTGCAACTGCAACACTATCCAGCGTCTGTATAGCAAGTGCCTGTTCAAGTAGTGTTCTGAGCTTATCGCCTGCGAACTGTAGAGCATCGACCAATGCATGTGTAATTGACGTGCCATGAAGTATCTTGAACAATGCTGCAGCGGAGCATTTTGCGGAAGTAACTGCAAAGTCGTTATTATTTGTCACACGTACCATTTCATCAACTCGTTTCATCAACACTTCTAGAGTATCGGAGTGGGTTGCAACCAATGATGGAATTGCCGCCAGAGATAAGAACTGGTCGTCATCTGCTCCTGATGCCGCTGGAAATGCCGCAGGATCAAGCGGTATTAGCGTATATAATGTCTGGCGTGTGGGAGAATCGACATATCCGATATACTTACCACCTGGACCAAAGTACGCTCGGAATTCAGCCTGATACTCAATACGATTAAAGTTGCCATACTTTACTAAATGTTGGAGCATTAATAGGCACACTTCACCGTAGACGGTTGATTCCCCAGCCACCTTGTCGCCATGTGCAAAATATCCCTTTGTGCCAGTATAATGACTAGCTTCAGGCTGTAAAAACACTAATCCTTTCGATGCCTCTATTTCAGCAATACGCTTTGGATCATAAATCCAATGCAAGCCAAGTGTGGCAGAATCAGCTATGAGTGCACCAAGAATGGCTGCAATATTTGAGTCCATCTAGTTCATTTTCCTGATAATAAAATTTCGCAGAAGAACACTGCAAGATCTTAGTCTACTGATATTTGTACCTATCAAAACATTTTATCTGGATCAAATTTCTTCTTCAGCGGGTAATTTACGAGCCTCGTCTTCTAACATCACTGGGATACCATCTTTGATAAGGAAAGCAAGTCGATCTGCTTTGCAAATCAGTTCGCCCTCAGACTTCCTATACAACAGCGGACCCTTACACAGTGGGCACACTAGAATATCAAGCAGCTTTGCGTCCATGAATCATTTCCTCAATATTTTTAGCGCCTATTCTAAATAGGCCTACAATTATATTTACCATGCTCAAAAACCACTAGTTAGTTTCTTTGTCGAACTACAAGCCCTGGGTTAATCGTAGGTTTTTCCTATTCTTTATCATAATTTTACCTAGGTCTCATGATCCAGCAATGCAGCTCTACTACTTTCTACTTCGAGTTTCAGTCATAAAAGTGATGTGTTTATACCCAGCAAGGTGAGCAGCTTCCATTACAGAGATAACAGACTGATGCGTGGCATTAGCATCAGCATTAATGACGATCACTGGATCCTGCTCGTCACCTGCAGCTATACGTAACTCATCGCTGAGTCCTTCCACACTATTATATTTGACAGGTATACGATTAATCACATAACCACCGATAGAGTTCACTGACACGTTTATGGTATTGGAATGATCAAAGGGTTTATCCGCTGTTGCTTGCGGCAAACTTATCTCCAGTTCAGAAAATTTCGAATATGTAGTGGTAATCATCAAAAATATTAAAATCACCAGCAACACGTCAATCATCGGAACTAAATTAATTTCCGGCTCCTCCTTCTGTCTGCCACGTTGAAAATTCATTAGACGATTTAGCCGTATCCTAAAAAATAAATATGAACTGTTCCCTCTATCAAATCAAACCTTGCGCTCACCGTGGACAGCCTCCACCAGTTTCAATGCCTGTAATTCCATTCCTACTACCATAGAATCTACTTTAGCACGAAAATAACGGTAAAAAATCATGCTTGGGATTGCCACCAGAATACCGAATGCAGTATTGTAAAGCGCTACAGAAATACCATGAGCAAGCTGTGCCGGATTATTGCCACCAGTTGGGGAATTGGAGCCAAAAATTTCAATCATACCAATTACGGTTCCAAACAATCCCAGCAACGGACTCATGGAAGCAATAGTGCCAAGAGTGGTCAAATAACGGTCAAGATCATGAGAAACAGCACGGCCAGCTTCTTCAATAGATTCTTTCATGACTTCGCGTGTACTTTTGACATTCTTCAACCCTGCTGCAAATACCTGGCCTAAGGGTGAATGCGAATGTAGACGCACAAGCATGTCTGTACTCACACCACGCTCCCGACATTCTCGAATCACTTTGGGCAGCAAACCTCTCGGAGTCACCGTACTTAAACGTAGAGTCCACGCCCGTTCGCCAATAACCCCAACAGCGATGATAGAAGCTATAATAATCAGCCAGATTGGCCAGCCGGCGGCTTCAATTAGAGCAAACAAATAATATTCTCCTCATTGACCTAGGTAGAAATTAGAGTCGTAATGTATCGTGCCTACATGTTTTCAGCAAGGACGAAAGCATATTATTATTCAGAAACATGATGATTTATTCTTGTCCACAATTACGGTGAAAAAGTTTGTGGGTAGTTTGTAAATTACGATTAAGTCACTCGCTCACAACAGTATTTTCTAATCTGATTAATCTCTAACCTTTAATTTATTTATTTAATATCATATAGTTATTTATTTTAACAAGATTCACATGAGTTTGCTCAATGCAATGATGCAATTTTGTATCAAATGTGGATTATTGTAGAATGTAAAAATGCATTCTCCTCCAGAAACAGATGCGCATGCTATCTTGAGTGTAAGTGAATTAAACCATAGCGCCAAGGACTTGCTTGAACATGCCTTTCCACTGCTATGGGTCAGTGGTGAAATATCTAATCTTAAGCGATACGATTCGGGACACTGGTATTTTTCCCTTAAGGACGCCAATGCGCAAGTACGTTGTGTTATTTTCAACCACAAAAACAAGTATCTTGATTGGCAACCTGAAGACGGTATGCAGGTTGAAGTACGTGCATTAGTAACACTTTACAAAGCACGTGGAGATTTTCAGCTGAACGTAAATACAATCCGACTGGCAGGACGGGGGGCTCTATTTAAAGCATTTGAGCAACTCAAGGCCAAACTAGAGAAAGAGGGACTGTTTGATCCCGCCCGTAAAAAACCGCTACCATCTTTTCCAAAACAAATAGGCATTGTAACTTCCTATTCTGGAGCAGCCCTGCGCGACGTGCTATCCACGTTACAACACCGCATGCCTTCTATACCAGTAATTATTTACCCCACCCCAGTACAAGGAGATGGTGCAGCAATAAAAATAGCGAGGGCTATCCAGACAACAACTAAACGTAGTGAATGCGATGTATTAATTCTTTGTCGAGGCGGTGGTGATATTGAAGACTTGTGGGCATTTAATGAAGAGATTGTAGCGCGAACAATTGCTTTATGCCCGATTCCAATCATCTGCGGCGTAGGTCATGAAACTGATTTTACTATTGCAGATTTTATTGCTGATATGCGTGCGCCAACTCCTACTGGTGCAGCACACCTTATTTGTCCAGATCATGAAGAATTATTGCATCACATAAAAACCCTGTATAGCCGTATACAACGCATAATGCAGAGTAGTATTGAAAACCGCATGCAACACATTGACATGCTTTCACACCGTCTAATACACCCAAATGAACAAATTCATATCCAATTTATGCGCCTCCAACATTTTCGCGAACGACTTGCCAGCATCTGGCTACGTTACTTCGATAATCGACGTTGGTCTCTGCGTGAACTGAATCAGCGCATTACTAGTGCAAGGCCAGACGTCTCTCGCTTGGAAACACAACTATACGAATTAGATCTTCGATTACGTCGAGTAGTTATTCACCATTTTGATACGCTCACATCTGAATTGCAACGACAGGAAATACACCTTGCCCACCTAAACCCACAATCTGTACTAGAGCGTGGCTATAGCATCGCTTACGACAAAGACGGTAACGTGCTACGAAGTAGTGATCAGTTCAGCATTGGTGATGACATCCGAGTATCATTGGCCAAAGGATGGGGCAAGGCTAAAGTGTTAGAAAAAGGAAAATAGAAATCTAGACAAGGACAGTGACATTATCATAAAAATCTCTCTATCTATGTGGACATTCCAGAATGGGTAGTGCAGACTGGAAGCATAGGCAGCCCACACCAAACATTAACACGCTTGGTATAGTTTTTCCCACTTAAATCATATATTTCGAGCCAGAATACTGAATTTTTTCGATCAAGGAATCATATCTCTAATGCCAAG
>QIFK01000150.1 GCA_003230615.1 Nitrosospira sp.
TTAATAAAATATCGTATGAACTCTTGCTACTTATATATCTCTACTTAATGTGTAATCTAGAGAAAATTTTGTGGGCATGGATAGACAACGAATAAGTCGGTAAATGGCATAATAAGATTTCAAGCAATTTTTATTTAGCCAGGGTGATCTTTAGCATTAACTGTACTCGTTTCAAGATTCTCTCTAATGACTCTTATATCTCTTATAGAGACAGTTCATTCACTAAAACCTACAACAGCTCCATTTTCTACGCGAGCTAGTGTGGTTACATTATCCATACTTACATATATTTTAGTCTTAGGTTTTCTTGTCAAATATATAATTAGTATTTAAATTTTTCTAATCAATCAAGTAATTACCGTTGTTAGTCTTTAAACAGTTGATTTATTATACTTAGGCACTGCAGATTATAGTAGGTAGTATTTCACAGGTTATAACTCATACTCTAAAATGCTAGTTGATTATGTGGTTGTTATACCGCTCTTCTTTTAAATACAAGGTCTTCTCCTTCTGACCTAAAGCTGTTATTTGCATAGACTGATTTTTCCCTCTATCGTCGTGATATGAAAATTTAGTTCTATAATATTTGCCCCGAACACACATAAAAAAATGACTGCTTCGACAAAAAAAATGAAGCTACCAGGTATCCTGACCTGGATCGGCGTGACAATACTCGGTGCTAGCGCTATTGGAGCCATTGCATTACATCGTGGTGAAACTATTAACAGCGTATGGTTCATCACAGCAGCAATATGTGTATATGCCATCAGCTACCGATTTTATAGCGCCTTTATAGCCACTAAAGTGCTAATGTTAGATGCAAGTCGTGCCACACCATCAGAACGCCTGAACGATAACCGCGACTTTGTTCCCACAAACAAATGGGTCGTTTTCGGCCACCACTTTGCTGCTATAGCCGGTCCAGGACCACTGATTGGCCCTACTCTCGCCGTACAATTCGGCTATTTACCTGGCACGTTGTGGATCTTGGTAGGAGCAGTACTAGGCGGTTGTGTGCAAGATTTTGTTACGCTGTTCTTCTCCACTCGCCGCAATGGTCGTTCGCTGGGTCAAATGGCGCGTGATGAACTTGGTGCTGTAGGTGGCATCGCTGCATTAGCGGGTGTAATGGTGATTATGATCATCCTAATTGCCGTACTTGGCCTAGTAGTAGTTAACGCAATGAAGCACAGTCCGTGGGCCACTTCCACCGTAGCAGCCACCATTCCAATTGCCATACTGATAGGTTTATACATGCGCAACCTGCGCCCTGGCCGTGTACTAGAAAGTACACTCATTGGTGTAGTACTGCTACTGTCAGCCGTGGTGGCTGGCGGTTGGATAGATCAGCATCCTGATTTGCGCCAATGGTTTGACTACGGCGGGCCAACACTTGCATTGATGATAATTGCATACGGTTTTACTGCCGCCGCAACCCCGGTGTGGTTATTGCTAGCACCACGCGACTATCTGTCAACTTTTATGAAAATTGGCACGATGTTAATGCTCGCCATCGCAGTTATTATTCTGCGGCCCGAAGTAAAAATGCCTGCACTCACGCAATTTATTGACGGTACCGGTCCAATCTTTGGTGGTGCGTTATTCCCCTTTGTGTTTATAACAATTGCCTGTGGTGCAATCTCTGGATTCCATTCACTAATTTCGTCGGGTACCACGCCAAAACTACTTTCCAATGAGGCGGATTCCCGTCTCATCGGTTATGGTGCGATGATGGTGGAATCCTTTGTAGCTGTAATGGCTATAATTGCTGCTACTGTGCTTGACCCTGGTGTCTATTTTGCAATCAATAGTCCAGCTGGTATTGTTGGTAAAGACGCAGCAGAAGCTGTTGCCACAATAAATAGCTGGGGCTTCCCTGTCACCGCAGTACAAATGCAACAACTTGCCGCAGACATGGGAGAAACTAGTCTGTTTGCACGTACTGGTGGAGCGCCTTCATTTGCCGTCGGTATGGCTAGCATTTTTTCCAGCGCCTTTGGTTCAAGCCTGATGGCTATGTGGTATCACTTTGCCATCATGTTTGAGGCGCTATTCATACTTACTACTCTCGACGCAGGAACTCGGGTCGGTCGCTTCATGTTGCAAGACCTGCTTAGTAACATCTATAAACCTCTAGGCCGAACCAGTTGGTACCCTAGTGTATTGCTAACCAGCGGAATTTTCGTAAGTGCATGGGGGTACTTTCTCTATATCGGCACACTTGACCCGCTAGGTGGAATTAACAGTTTATGGCCGCTATTTGGTATTGCCAACCAGATGCTTGCTGCAATTGCACTATGCGTTGCTACCACTATTCTCGTCAAATCTGGCAAGCTACGCTATGCATGGATCACTGCCATACCACTTACCTGGCTCATCATAATAACCAGCTCTGCAGCATGGGCAAAACTCTTCAGTTCGGAACTGCGTATAGGGTTTCTTTCGCACGCTCAAGACCTAGCAACAAAACTTGCTGCTGGCACTTTGCCGCCCGACATAGCTGACACCGCCCAACAATTAATTTTTAATGACTACCTCGCTGCAACGCTTACTGGCTTTTTCTTGATCACTACCTGGATATTAGTGCTAGACACACTTCGTGTTTCATACCGTATTATCACTGGCAAGCCCCATCCACCACTTTCTGAAGCACCCCACGAATTTAGTCGCAAGATTGAAGGTTGGGCGCGTAATTAAAAAGGAGATTTCATGAATTCCATAAAAACTGTTGTACTTCATACCTGGCAAATGATTCGCACTATCAGTGGTGATGATGCCTATGAACGTTACCTCGAGCACTGGCACAAATACCACGCTAGTGAAGGTGGCCAACCACTAGACTGTAAAACATTCTTTGCTAATGAACAAATTAGAAAATGGGATGGAATACGACGATGTTGCTAAAGATGTAGGTGCACAATATTTTTCTAATACAGAAAATATAGAACTCAAAACATTAGTGTAAAATTTTAATATGTACCAAAGTGTCATAATGGAAGAGTACTATCATAAAGAAGTAATGTAGCAGGAGTGAGGGTTGTGTTATTTTACAAAATAAAACGGCTACATAAGAACTCAGTTCTCCATCTGGCCGATGCGGCCTGGAGACCATTCTGGTGCCGAGAAATCAGAGTAGTAATTCTCCGATGCAAATACGTCAAGTAGCAAGTGAAAATGGTGTACCACGATTGGTGCTTTCTGGTAGATGTACATTAAGTGCTCTGGAACAGCAATTACAATCATTATCTGCTGAGCTTACCACCTTTGCAGCTGACCCAAATTTATACTGGGACTTAACTGGAATTGAGCAGTTGGATGATGCTGGAGCGCTGCTACTGTGGCAGGCTTGGGGAGCTTGCCGTCCCGAGCATCTAAGTTTACAGCCTGAACAGGAAAGATTATTCGACCGCTTAGGAAATATACCAGCTGCGCCAGAACCTGTTCCTCGCGATCTTCTTGGTCCCATTAGAGCTATAGGAAACACAGGCTTTCTAGTTTGGGATCATATTATCGGCATAATTGTGCTAGCTGGCCAGTTACTTCTGGATGTCAAATTTTTAGTCACTCACCCAACGCGCATTCCTTGGCGTGAAATTTCCGTAACTCTCTTCCGAACTGGCGCGCAGGCGCTAGGTATTACTGCGCTGGTAGGATTCCTTATCGGTGTCGTGCTAAGTTATCTTTCCTCTAGGCAGCTCCAAACATATGGTGCAGATATTTTTATCATAAATATTCTTGGTGTAAGCATAATTCGTGAACTTGGCCCAATGCTTGCTGCAATTCTGGTGGCAGGACGTTCTGGTTCTTCTATGACAGCACAATTAGGCGTGATGCGAGTAACTGAAGAATTAGACGCGTTGGCGGTAATGGGCATACCTCACAGTATGCGACTGATTTTGCCAAAAATCATTGGGCTGGGTATTGCCATGCCTTTAGTGGTGTTGTGGACTAGCGCAATAGCGCTAGTGGGAGGCATGGTCGCCGCTGAGATTCAGTTAGGACTGAGCTATCAGTTTTTTTTCAGTAGACTATCAGATGTTGTACCAATCGCTAACTTGTGGCTGGCTTTAGGCAAAGGTGTAGTGTCCGGCATGACAATCGCGCTCATTAGCTGTCATTTTGGCTTGAGAATTAAATCCAATACTGAGAGTCTTGGTGAGGGAACCACTACATCAGTGGTAACTGCGATCACTGCTGTTATTATTATCGATGCAATTTTTGCCATTATTTTTTCCAACGTGGGAATATTGTAAATGGACATTATAATGGCAGCCAAAAACCTCATTATTGAAGTCAAAGGGTTACACGCTCGTTTTGGTGCTCATGTTGTACTTGAGAACATCAACCTGAATGTCCATCATGGTGAGGTGCTAACAATTGTTGGTAGTTCTGGTAGTGGAAAGACTGTATTACTGAGACAGATGCTGGGTTTGGATACGCCATTTCGTGGAACGGTTCAGGTTTTTGGTCAGCCAATATATAACGGTAACCGCGACGTACTGCAGAGCATGCGCAATCGCTGCGGAGTGTTATTTCAGAAGGGCGCATTATTCAGTGCATTATCAGTATATGACAATATTGCGCTACCAATGCGAGAACTACATACGTTGGATGAAGGCATGATACACAACCTTGTCATGCTTAAACTTAAAATGGTAGAAATAGAAGCACAACATGCAAACAAGATGCCTGCTGAACTCTCTGGTGGGATGATTAAGCGCATTGCTTTGGCACGTGCTATGGCATTGAATCCGGAGTTGCTGTTTCTAGACGAACCCACCTCTGGGTTGGATCCAGTACTCAGTGATAGCTTTGTCAAATTAATTCTGACGCTGCGCGCTGAATTAGCACTAACGATAGTTATGACTACACATGATCTGGATACATTAGTTGCACTGTCTGACCGTGTAGCGGTAATAGCAGATCAACACATAGTTGCATTGGATAATTTACGTAACGTGATTGGTAATAGCCACCCATTTATTACCAATTTTTTTGGGGGCGATCGTGGGAAGCGAGCGCTGACAGGCATGGGCGATAATTTTTAGGGGAAAACGATGGAAAACCGTTCTCATGCCCTTATAGCAGGTTTATTCGTGATTCTTATGAGTGCGGCAGTAGTGATAACTGCCATATGGCTCAGTGGAGAAACTGCCGATCATTCCCATTATATTTTGATGTCTGAAGGCTCGGTGTCGGGACTCAACCCTGAAGCAGCAGTACGTTTTCGTGGTGTAAAAGTCGGCAAGGTGGAAGATATTGGCTTCGACCCAGAAAATTCCCGTTTTATTCAAATTCGTATTGGTGTTGATCGGGATGTGCCGCTTTCCAAAGGTGTTTTTGCACAGCTTGGCTACCAAGGCGTAACGGGGCTTGCCTATGTTCAGCTAGATGATGATGGCAATCAACCCGAACTACTGCAAACTAGTGAAATTGATTTGGCACGCATCCCAATGCGCTCTTCAACACTAGATAGGATAGTCTACTCGGGACAGGATCTGATGAACAGCGTAAATGAAACAGTAAAGAAAATGAATATTTTGTTGAATGATCAAAATCAGGAACGATTTGCGCATATTCTAAAAAACATTGAGGATGCATCCAGTAGTTTTGGCAGCTTCACTGAGGAACTACAGCCAAATCTTAAGACCTTGCCAGAGCTAACGAGAGAAACAAGTTCGTTACTTAAGAATGCCGACCAGCTAGTAAAGAATATCAACCGAATCGTGGAGAAAGTAGATCAAAAAGGGGGGATTGTTGACAACTTATCGCAAAGTACCGAAGAGCTTGCGGACACTATTCCTAGATTTCGCGAGGCTATTGATAGCATTATAGTTGATGCCCAAAGAGTTAATCGCGTTCTTCTACAATTGGAAGAACAACCAAGGAGTCTGATATTTGGTAGATCTCCACCACCACCAGGTCCAGGAGAAGATGGATTTGTATCACCCCAAGGAATATCAAAATGAGAAAACTTTATATTCTCTTAAGTATATGGCTTGTAGGATGCACCATAATGCCTCAATCCAAAATACCAGCGGTATATGACTTTGGCTTACAACAAGTTTCTAAAACTTATAGCGCATCCGGCCAGCAAGGGCAGTTATGGACAAGTTTGCTGATAGCAGAAATGAAATCGCCCGTATGGTTGAATAGTAATGCAATCCAGTATCGTTTAGCATATCGTGATCCCACTCAATCGTATACCTATGCCAATAGCCGTTGGGCTGCCGCACCGGCAACGTTACTTACCCATCGAATTAGGAACCGTATTGCTGATGTTACAAACGACAAGGTAGTAAGCACAAGTAATGGCGCAAGAGCTGACTTTACATTGCACCTTGAGCTGGAAGAATTTTCTCAGGTATTTGATACTGTAGATACAAGTCACGTGGTAATTAGACTTCGCGCTAGCTTAGTCCACCGTAGCTCTCGTTTACTAAAGGCACAACGTAATTTCAGTATGGAGCAGGCGGCTCCTACAGCCAACGCTGCTGGAGCAGTACAAGCCTTAACAGAATCAAGCGACAAACTAACTGAAAATCTTATTACCTGGCTTGCTGAAGAATTGGAAAGAGAAGAAAAGAACCACTAAAGAGCTCATAGTTAAACATATCGTTGGGCAAGAATAGGATCTAGGAATTCCCTGCCTTCCGTGATTAGGCATTTACGTAAGTAACATAAACACTTTCTACATAAAAATACTAAATTAGTCTGAAGAAACATTTCAGATATGAAGCCTTTTGTTTGAGCAATTTTTCAATCATTTTTCTAAATTATACCTGCCTCATGTGCCTGTTGATCAGCATGGTAGCTAGAACGCACCATCGGCCCACACGCAGCGTTACGAAAACCCATCTCAACTGCAACACACTCAATTTCTTTGAAATCTTTAGGCGATACATAGCGCATTACAGGTAAATGGCCAGCGCTGGGTTGCAAATACTGGCCAATAGTGAGTAGTTCTACGTCATTTTTACGTAAGTTACGTAATACTTCATAGATTTCATTGTCGGTCTCACCGAGACCTAGCATTAACCCAGATTTGGTAGGAACTTGAGGAGAACATACCTTGAAATCTTTCAGTAATTTTAGTGAATGAGTATAGTCTGCTCCTGGACGACACTGCTTATAGAGACGCGGTACAGTCTCAAGATTGTGATTTAATACATCAGGCGGGCAAGCAGATAATTTTTCTAGTGCAACTTCCAATCTCCCCCGAAAATCCGGTACCAAAATCTCAATTTTCGTATCGGGGGAATGTATACGTATCTGACTTATACAATCAACAAAGTGCTGGGCGCCGCCATCACGAAGATCATCCCGGTCAACACTAGTGATAACTACGTATTTCAAGCCCATTGCAGCGATTGATTGCGCCAAATGTAGTGGCTCCTTAGTATCTGGTGGTAATGGTCTGCCATGCGCTACGTCACAAAATGGACAACGACGAGTGCAGAGATCGCCTAGGATCATGAATGTGGCGGTGCCTCTACCAAAACACTCTCCAATATTGGGGCATGATGCTTCCTCACAAACCGTGTGGAGTTTCTGTTCCCGTAGAATACGTTTAACTTCGTAAAACGCTTGGCTACTGGATGAGCGAACTCTTATCCAAGACGGCTTGCGTAATGGAACACCATTGGAGTAAGGTACAATTTTGATTGGATTTCGCGCTGTCTTTTCTGCACCTTTCTGGCGGATTTCATTTGTCATGGGACTAAGTACTCTTTTCTTTGATAATTCTTCTTTGTAATTTCTCTGCAAGCTTATCGCTCAGTACTTCTACCCCGTCGGCTATTCCAAGATCTTTTGTTTGAGTTACCCTTAATCCAGGGTAGCCGCAGGGATTAATCGCAGAAAATGGAGTCAAATCCATGTCAACATTCAGTGCTATGCCATGGTAGCAACAACCATTTTTTATTTTCAATCCTAGTGCTGCTATTTTTGCATCCCCCACATATACGCCGGGTGATTCCATGCGACTTTCAGTGTCGATACAATACTCTTTGAGTAAGTCTATCACAGCGCCTTCCATTTTCCTGACCAACTCACGTACACCAATCTTAAGACGACGAACGTCAAGCAATAAATAAGCAACAATCTGACCAGGGCCATGATAAGTAATTTGACCACCCCGGTCAGTTCTAACCACAGCAATACCATTATTCTGGAGCAAATGCTCCAATTTACCCGCTATGCCTAAAGTATAGACTGATGGATGTTGCAACAGCCATATTTCATCATAAGTATTTTTTGTGCGTGCTAATGTGAAGCTCTTCATTGCCTGCCAGGATACAAAATAGTCCGCTAAGCCGGAATGTTTTATATTGAACTTTGAATTATTTGTTCTTGAATCCAGGTATGGAGTATCCATATTCAATCAAAATGATTCGAAACGATAAAACTAAAACTGCATATCAAAGCACCATTACTACCATTGGGTGATCGCACAATTCCTGATATAGGGCATCCAATTGAGCACGAGAAATGGCGTGAACAGTGCATGTTAAGCTCAAATATTTATTTTTATTGCTGTTTCTTGTTTCCAAGGAGGCCTCATCAAAATCGGGAACATGGCGCTTCACTATCTTTAATATTGATTGAGTGAAATTTTGATCGGCCCTCCCCATGATCTTTATGGGGAAGTCGCACGGATACTCAATAAGTGTAGACTCCAGCATCATGCTCAAATATCCCAGCAAACCCCTACTCTACAATGTTCCCTCACATTACAGTGGACTTATAATTCTGGTAAAGCTGGTACAGCTGTAAAAATATTTTTCCTGGCTTTCCGTTACCCACCGACTTACCATCAAGATGTGTAATTGACATAATGCCCTTAGTTGAAGATGTTAGTAAAAGTTCTTGTGCGGTGCGTATCTCATATTCTGAGACATTTCGTATCTCGTGTGGAATATCATGTGCAGCTGCTAGCTCCAATACAACATCATAGGTAATGCCAGGAAGCATTAAATAACTCTTTGGTGGGGCTAGAAGCATCTCACTTTTTACAACAAAGATATTACTGGTGGAGCCCTCCGTCAAAAATCCTTCTCTTAACAATAAAGCTTCCACTGCATTCTCATCCAGTGCTTTCTGACGCAGCAACACATTTGGTAACAACGAAGTTGCTTTTATGTCACAACGTAACCAACGGTTGTCATTTGCCGTGATAGCAGAAACACCAGTGGCAACTAACTCTTTCGAGGGTGCTAATAACGGAGAGCTCATGATGAATACTGTTGGTATTACATCCTCCGGAAAAGAATGATCGCGTGGAGCCACACCGCGTGTAATTTGCAAGTAAATAGACTGATCGTCGCTTTCGTTGCTAGCAACGATTTTTTCTAACAATTCCCTCCACTCAACGTCTAAATGAGGATTTTTCAGGCGAATACCCTCGAGACTATTTTGTAAGCGGCGCAAGTGTTCTGTTAAGCGAAAAAGTCTACGAGAGTACACGGGTACCACTTCGTAGACGCCATCACCAAAAATGAATCCCCTATCCAGTACTGAAATACGTGCATCCTCGATTGGAATGAAAGAACCATTGAGATAAACTAAATTTTGAATACTCATATTAGCCATCGATAAAGATAGATTTAACCACGATGGAAAGTTAATTAAACAATAGCCGCAGGCTATCCCAAGCACGACTAATAAAATTAGCTTGATCTACATTCTCCAACGCTACTAGAGGTTGCTCAGATATTGCCTCCCCGTTAAATGCAAACCTGACTATGCCTACTTTTTGTCCCTTGCTTATAGGAGCAATCAGCGGTTGCATATACTCCATGGTAGCTTTTAATTTATCAAATTGCCCCTTGGGCAGTGAAAAATACAGATCACGGTTAAATCCCGTCTTGAGCATCTCTCGCTCACCCTTCCACAGTTGAATAGTGATCACCTCTTGTTTCTTCCGATACAAGTGTACGGTATCGTAGAATTGGAAACCATAGTTCAAGAGGCGCTGGCTCTCCATAGTACGTACTTTATCAGAGGTGGTGCCTAGTACCACTGAAATCAATCGCCGCTCATTTCGTCTTGCTGAAGTAACGAGGCAATAACCTGCAGCTTTAGTATGTCCAGTCTTGAGACCATCTACATTTGGATCAAGCCATAGAAGTCGATTCCTATTGGTTTGTGAAATCTTGTTGTAGGTATACTCCCGCAGAGAATAAAGTGGGTAGTGCTCTGGAAAATTACGGATTATGTCTACCACTAGCAAGGCTAAATCATAAGCAGTGGTAAAATGCTCTGGATGCGGTAAGCCTGTAGAATTAGCAAAATGAGTGTTCTTCATTCCCAACCTTTGAGCTTCTTTATTCATCATTTGCGCGAAGTTTTCCTCAGATCCAGCAATAGCTTCTGCCAAGGCTATACTAGCATCGTTACCAGACTGTACAATTAATCCGCGTACTAATTCACCAATTGTTACTGGCTTGCCAGGTTCGATGAACATGCGTGAACCAATTGCGTGCCAAGCATCCTCTGATACGGACACAGACTGGGTCAGGGTAATACGCTTTTGCCTCAGAGCTGAAAAAGTGACATGTGCCGTCATCATTTTGGTGAGCGATGCGGGTTCGACACGCTCATGAACATTTTGACCGATCAACGTCTGCCCACTTTGAAAGTCAGTAAGAATATAAGCTTTTGCAGCCAGAGATAAATCAGGTTGCAACGGCACTTGATTCGTAGACTGCTGAGCAAACACGAAAGATGAAGCAAGGAGCTGCACAAACAAGAGTGAACGTTTCATTGGAAATTGAACATAAAAATTATCTGTTATTATACCTTAGGCAGTTAAGATACCTTGATTCCATTGGAAAGATTGACTTTTCAGGAGATGGTATAGAATGCATTACCACCTTTTGTAACTTTTACGACATGACAGAACCGTAGACTGAGATAAGAAGAAAGTTCAAACCAGCAGATCTAATGCTATTTACTAAGACATATACTGAATCCATCTTTCCAGCCATTACGATATTGACTATCTTTTGAAAAACGGTGCTTATCCTTAAATCCATAAGAAGTCTTCTTGGCAGTTTCACAACCATCAATATACCCATCTTTGAAAGCAAGAGGATAACCGGCAAGGTTATAAGTAGGACGCGTACTTGGTGGTAGTGGCCCGGAAGGCTTTGAACTTTTGCCTCGGCTAGAATCCATTGATGCACAGCCCGTAAGCATTGAAAATAGAATAATTGCTGCGATCAAACGCATCGTCATTTGCCCCTGCCACCGAGGACACTTCCCAGAATCCCTCGGAAAAGCACGCGACTAACCTGCGCGCTGATCGAACGAGCTGCACTTTTTGCTGCAGCAGATAAAATACCTTGACGATTTGCAAGACCGAGCATCAAAGCAATATCATAATTGGAACTTGTGATCAGAAACGATTCTGACATTAATAGCCTAGTAAGGTATCAAAGATATTAAATTATATCAGTGAAGCTACTCCTTGGAAGTTTGATTCTTTACCCTCGTGCCGTCTAGTTCGCTATTCCCATCAGGAAAAATAATACTGACCACAACATTATGGTGCACCAAATCAGGCCGATCGTACTTTGTAGAAAATCCATGTCAGCTTTTTCACCCAGACCTAGCTCGGGCCGATAATACACACCACCAGCCTCATGTGTTGAGTCTCCCAGACGCACACCCAGCGCCCCGGTGCTGCTAGCGAGAATGATTCGATTTCGACTACCAATGGGATGCCATTGCTCTAACAAAAATGCAAAAACTAACGAAAATATGGTCATGGCTAGGTAGTTTTGGTGTTACCAGATTCCATCTTAACGCAACACCGATTTTAATAATTTACCCATCTCAGCTGGGTTGCGAGTCACCTTGATTCCACATTCTTCCATCACCGCAAGCTTTTCCTGAGCAGTGCCCTTACCACCAGAAATAATCGCACCCGCATGCCCCATTCGCTTGCCTTGCGGCGCAGTTACTCCAGCAATAAATCCCACTACCGGTTTAGTCATATTGTTCTTAATCCAGTAAGCACATTCCTCTTCGTCAGAACCTCCAATTTCTCCCACCATCAGCACTGCATCAGTTTCATTATCCTCGTTGAACAATTTCATCACATCAAGATGTTTCAATCCATTAATCGGGTCGCCTCCGATACCTATGCAGGTAGACTGTCCCAAACCCTGCTCCATTAATTGAGCAACTGCTTCGTAAGTCAGCGTACCGGAACGAGATACGACTCCGACACGTCCTTTCCTGTGGATATATCCAGGCATGATGCCAATCTTAATTTCATCAGGGGTTATGATGCCAGGACAGTTGGGTCCGATCAGTAAGGTTTTATGTTCCTGCATCTTGTATCGGGTTCGCAGCATGTCACGCACAGGAATTCCTTCGGTAATACAAATTACTAGATCAAGTTCCGCATCTACCGCTTCATCTATTGCGTCAGCAGCAAAAGGGGGTGGCACATATATCACTGAAACCGTAGCACCAGTAGCCTGCTTTGCTTCTTTGACAGTGGCATAAATCGGAATGTGATCAATCTTTTCACCTGGCTTTTTCGGATTTACCCCCGCAACAAAGCAAATCTTTCCATTAGAATAGTCGACACACATACGAGTATGGAATTGCCCGGTCTTTCCAGTAATCCCCTGAGTCATGACTCTAGTGCTCTGATTTATTAAGATTGCCATGACTATTCTCCCTTAGCTGCAGCTGTTACAGCATGCTGAGCTGCATCACCCATGTTACGCACCGAAATAATTTTCATGCCAGATTCAGCTAGGATTTTCTTGCCCAAATCAGCATTGGTACCTTCAAGTCGCACCACTAGCGGAATAGTAAGCTTTACTTCTCGAACTGCTGCAACCACACCTCTGGCAATCACGTCACATTTCATAATGCCACCAAATATATTTACCAATATAGCCCGTAGCTTCGTGTTACGTAGCATTAACTTAAATGCCTCCGTAACTTTTTCAGAAGTAGAACTACCGCCCACATCAAGAAAGTTTGCTGGGTTTCCACCATAAAGTTTAATAATATCCATAGTTGCCATCGCAAGACCTGCTCCGTTGACTAAACAACCGATATTACCGTCGAGCGGAACATATGAAAGATCATGTTTAGATGCCTCAATTTCCATTGGATCTTCTTCATCATAATCACGTAAGGCTTCTATATCAGCGTGTCTAAACAGCGCATTATCATCAAAGTTAATTTTTGCATCAAGCGCCAGAACATGATTATCAGTGGTGAGTATTAATGGATTAATTTCAATTAGCAATGCATCAGTACTATCAAATAATTTATACAAGTTTTGTAGTAATATTTGAACTTCAGATGCACCAGATTGAGAAATATCAATCTTTCGAACGATATCGTCTATTTTTTTACTGGTAAGCCCTTCTATTGGATCAATGAACACCTTGCAAATTTTCTCCGGTGTTTTAGCGGCAACTTCCTCAATATTCACTCCACCTTCTGAACTCGCCATCAGACACACGCGCTGACTACTACGATCTACCAACATTCCAATGTAAAATTCCTTCTGGATATCAGCTCCCTGCTCGATTAAAAGCCGCCGAACAATTTGCCCTCGCTCATCGGTCTGATGAGTAACGAGGGCCATGCCTAGGATCTCTCCTGCATACTGCTTCACTTCATTGAGTGACTTCGCCACTTTTACGCCACCACCTTTACCTCGTCCACCTGCATGAATCTGCGCCTTTACGACCCATGTACTACCACTTAATTTTCTGGCCGCATCAACTGCTTCGTTGATACTAAAGCAAGCGATACTATCCAGAATTGCAACTCCAAACTCACGCAAAAGTTTTTTAGCCTGGTACTCATGAATTTTCATGTTCTAGTCTCATTATGTTTTAACGGATAGGACCTTAGAAAGGGAGTATATCCCATTCATTTTGTTGGCGTTAATTACAAAACTAAGGACAATTAGAGACTGTCCTGATACCTTGCAATAATATATTAAGCCCTAGCCCTCAATTCTTAGGAAATATATATTGAGATTAGTTTACAGATGCTGATTTACGATTATGCTATTCATTCTTTACGAGTACAAATAGCAAAGTTAACAGTACATCACTCATTATCTAGGAAGCAGTAGGGATTAATGTTTAACAATAGCAAATTAGTAACCAACGTACAGGTCATCAGTTTCCCTGCACAGCAGACCAAACCTCTTTGTATAGAAACACAAATAATGCATCTATTGCGTCTAAGGTTTACTCGAGCCAGCAAACAGGGCTTTCTAAACTGGATATTTAACAACTCAAATCTGTTTTATGTAACTAAATTCTGAGGGCTTCCAGCCACCCAAGCCTCAATATTGTCAATCAATTGATCGGCAAGAAGCTGCATTGCTCCATCTGAGGCCCATGCCACATGTGGCGTCAAAATAAAGTTAGGGCGTTGCAATTTAAGCAGCGGATGCCCGCTTTCCGGTGGTTCACTAGTAAGCACATCAACACCGGCACCAGCAATTAAACCTTCGTCTAGCGCTTGAATCAGTGCCGCTTCATTGACCAAGCCACCACGTGCAGTATTGATTAGTAATGAGCTTCGCTTCATCTTACGCAGTTCATTGATCCCGATCATTTCACGAGTTGTTGGTGTCATCGGGCAATGCAGTGAAAGTACGTCTGATTCTGACAGTACTTTTTCAAATGGTATAAACTCTACGTCACCTTTTGTTAATGAACCGTGGTCTGCAAAGATTACCCGCATGCCAAAGCCGCGTGCAATCGCGGCAGTGCCCTGACCTATTGCACCTTCGCCGATGATACCCATAGTTGCACCAAATAGGTCACTGATATCATGTGTGAAGAGACAGAATTGTTGTGCTTTCTGCCACAACCCATTCTCAACATCTTGCCGATATGCTATTAAATTTCTGCGTAGAGCTAAGACCATCATAAATACATGCTCTGGTACGGTGTGTGCAGCATAGTTTCGGATATTTGCTACTGTGACACCGTGTTTTCGACAAGCAGATATATCAGCACAGTCATAACCAGTTGCAGCAACCGCAACCATTCTTAGCCGAGGCAATTTAACAAGCATCTCCTCGCTCAACTGTACTTTGTTAGTGATCGCTATAGTTGCGTGCTGGAGACGCGTTATGATCTGGTTAAACGAGGTTATAGAATACTCCTCGTATGTATGTTTGAAATTAGGACTACGTATTTGTGCCTTAACGGAGTCTCGATCAAGAAAAACTATGTGGTGGCTCATATTTACTTGCTTTCAGTTGAATCTATAAAATGAGAAAATAAACAGCATCACAATGGTCACCTGTCTTTTTGGAATGCTGCAGTTGCTACTCCTACATTCCCCCCCGTAACACTACTAACTACGATTACGTGAGTAACATTTGATATCCTCAAGCAAAATAATGATAAAGCATGTCATAATACCATTCAGACGCTTTACCACATACGTTAGACTCCTAACACGTTTGAATTACAGCATGTACACTTGAAGCAAGATATTTTGTAAAACTAATTTGATTTTCTTTCCTCTTGGCTAACAACCCACCCTTTGTCACAAATTATCGTGGTCGTTTCGCCCCATCTCCTACTGGACCATTACATTTTGGCACTCTAGTTGCCGCCGTTGGCAGCTACCTGGAAGCAAAATCTCACGATGGTGAATGGCTGGTCAGGATCGAAAACCTGGATACTCCGCGTGAAATTTCCGGCGCATCTAGCGAAATCCTTAGGACTCTAGAATCTCTAGAAATGGAATGGGACCACGACGTGGTCTATCAAAGTGAGAGAAATAGCGTCTATCAAACTACCCTTGCCATTCTTGACGAGTATGGCGTAATTTATCCATGCACCTGTACTCGTAGAGAAATAGCCGACTCAAGTATCACGGGAGTTAGCGGCCCAGTTTACCCTGGTACTTGCCGTAGTAACTTACTAAATAAAAAACAAATCGGCGCACTACGCATTATAACCGATAATAGTCTTGTTAAATTCAAGGATGCCTTACGCGGCCAAATTAGCCAGCGGCTAGAAAGTGAGACCGGTGATTTCGTGTTACGTCGAGCCGATGGCATCTATGCTTATCAACTTGCAGTAGTTGTAGATGACGCGGAACAGGGCATTACACATGTGGTGCGCGGCGCGGACTTGTTAGATTCCACACCCCGTCAAATTTACCTGCAAAAATTGCTAGGTTACCCAACTATAAAATACATGCATTTGCCTGTGGTAGTTAATAATCAAGGCAAGAAACTCAGCAAACAAAACTTGGCAACACCCCTTGATATATCTAACCCTGTAGCGCAATTAATAGCAACAGTTAGCTTCCTCGGCCAAGAACCGCCAACAGAGTTACTTAAAAACAGCATTTCATCATTCTGGGAATGGGCCGTAAAAAATTGGTGTCCAGAGAAAATTCCTTAATAAATAAATCATTTTTTAACCAGATGAAAACTCAAAACTAACATGCAACCGGTATATCAAGGATCTAAACCAAGCTTACAATTAATATAGCTCGTTTACATCTAATACTGAATTTAAAATCACTTTGAAGCACATTAGATGTTTTTGCGCCGAACAATATAGAAATTTGTAAAAAACATTAATGTATACTAATTGTTAAAATTATCGCTAAGGTTATCAAGGAGAAGATGTGGCTTTTTTACCGTTTTATATACCAAGGCAGAAGCAACTTAAAATTGTGATCATAGGGGGCGGTTATGCTGGTATCGCAGCGCTAACTACCTTATTACATTATATGCCAGACGCCAACATTACCATTGTTGACCCCAGATCCCATCACATCAAAATTACACACCTTCATGAGACTTTCAGATATCCACTACAGGATTTTTTGATTCCGTTTTCCGTTCTGGAGCAACGTTTTGGTTGTCACTACATCTGCGCTAAATTAAGCATAGAAGAGGACAATATTCAGCAATGGCAGAAGAACAAATTTATTACCATTAATAAAGAGACTCTAGAATTTGATTATGTCTTGATTGCATCAGGAGCAGCTGCGGAACAATCTGATCGAGCACATAATATTCTCGATTTGAACGATTTTTTTACTACACCCGGCCCTGATCTATTGAACAGTCATCTGGTAACAACTAATCAAGCCAAACCATTCATTTCAGTGATAGGTGGGGGTGCAACGGGTATTCAATTTCTTTTTGAGATCGCACATTTCTTTCGGCGCCAAAAGATTGAATATAATCTTCGATTAATTCATGCAAATGATCGGGTCCTTCAACAATTTCCTACAGATTTTTCTATCTATACAGAGGCCCGCATGAAAGAACTTAGTATAGATTTCTATCCCGATACATATTATCGAGAACAGAAGAATGAAAAAATATTTGTGGAAGTAAAAGGAACGGGGCGGAAGTTTAATCTTCCTAGTAAACTAACATTGCTATTTATAGGCAATAGGCCGGACAATTATCTTTCAGCAAATACCTTCGGTCAGGTTATAATAGATAAGCAACCTATGCAAAATATCTTTACAGCGGGCGATTGTTCTAGTTACAATTCTTTCGGATCAAACACCATAACAGCACAGTCTGCAGTACGTAAAGGCAAACTAGCTGCACGCAACATTTTACGAAGCTCAGGTGTCTTGAAATTACTTGAACCCTATCTGCATCGTGATCTTGGCTATGTCATCAGTCTCGGACCAACAGATGCAGTAGGTTGGTTAGCACTGGAGAACAATGTAGTCGGCGGCATTCCGGCATTAGTAATTAAAGAACTAGTAGAATGCCAGTATGATCTATTATTAACAGGAATAGACACCTATCTGATCTGATCATGTATCCTTTAAACAGGAGATCTTATGTTCGGTTTAAATAAAGATACCCCCCGTAGTTGGTAAATCTGATACTTTAGTTGAACACCCCAGCAAGGATAATTTTAATTATGTCGGCGCCAATTTTATTCTTAAATCATCAAAATAATAGTTGCTACAAATAAATCAACCAGCAGGCGGCTCTCTAGCCGGAATTTTGTATACCCAATAGCCCCCATGCTGATAAATCAACTGCACTTCCTCTAGTTCAAGAGGTCGGGCATCAGTAAAGGGTAACATCTGTGCAAGGAGTGTGTCCTTGCCATCACGTAAAAAATAACCACGTACTGCCTGGTCAGAAATCGACTGTAACGTATAAGTCTGATAGTTATTTTCGTGCTTCCATCTCTTCACCGTATTGACCAACCCATGCATGTTAGTACTACTCATCGGGAAATCCTTGTAGGCTAGATCAAATAGATCCGGACGCATTAATCCTAGCTTATAGAGATCAGCAACATGAACCACCACGTAGGCTTCACGCGAACCGGCTAGTTCACGTAGTATGGCAGCACCTTCATTGACATCTGCTGCCAGTGCATCGGCAAAGCGTTGGAACTTCCGGCGTTCTTCAGCTGGGGCCGGAGCGCCCCAGAATTCTTGCTCATACTTTTTAATAGTGTCGCTACGCTCACGCCAGAATGAAGGGATAATCATCGGCTCACCATGATGGGATGGGAATAGCGTGTCTCGCCCGGCAAGCAGTTGTACCTGACGCGAGGTGTCCCACCAAGCAAGTATGATTGCGTCTTCTGGTGCATACTTAGTAATTGCTGTTACTAACGTAATCAGTTCGGATGATTTGCTATCGACAGAAGTGAGCAGCTCACTGGTGTGATTATCCCAGCTGAGCAATATGGGTGGCGTCTCACCACGCTTTGCAAGATGTACCTCGGCAACAGACTTGTCTATTCCTTGCACATATACCTCATACCTGCTTATGGCAAGGTCCGGCCAGGCTCTTAGTCCAAGTTTATCGAACTTGCCAACCCCGCCTTCTTCAACCAGTTTGTAGTGATAGGGTGCTGACCCTGGGCTAAATGACACGTAAGCGAGCCAGCCAAGTAAAAGAAAACCTCCCGTTACCAAGAAGATACCCAGTAACGGGAGGAATTTAGCTCCTGGTCGCGCCAACGGTGTGGCGCTCCGGGATGAAGAGGAGATCAATGTTCTCTTTTTTCGCGTCTACGCCAACCAGCAAGTGCGATGGTGCCAGCTAATAACATGCCTCCACCTAAGCCCCCTAGCGAAATCTTGTCTTCCGTGCTGTCAGCATCCAACAGACTACTAAACCAACCGGAACGACTCGGCTTCTTCTTCTCAAGTTTGGCTATTCGCTCCTCCAAGTCCATTTCATGGCGCAGCTTCGAGTTTTCATCCATAATCTCGACATATGCTCGGTTCAACGGTCCCCAACCTTCCGTGTAAGTCCAACCACCCGGGTTAACGTGCGCTAATCCCTTGTGTCCCTTCGGCAGATCGTTCTCACCCATCTCTAAGACTTTGAGCTCAAGCGATGACGGGTTGTTATCCTTCGACCAAAACAATTGGAAGAATTGAGAGTATCCTGCTGCCATTGGCGGCGGTGGATCCGGACGATTCGTCTTCTGTCCGGTCAGTAGGTTATCGTCGTAAAGACCCTTCACTACTCTATTCGCTTCCTGGTACTTGGCAAGCATGTGGAGCGTACCCTTATCCATAAACTCCATGTAAGAACGGGCCCAACGCTCACTGTGGCAATTGGTACAAGTCGTTATCCAGGAATCCAGGCGACTCTCAGACCAGTCGCTCAGGATATTTTCTGCAATGCCAGGAACTACGGGGTAGTTCGCCCAACGTACTTTACGTACTACGTTATGAGTGATTTCACCGTCATATTCCATGTGGCAACTTGCACAGGTGGGCGCATCCTGTCCACCTTTGCTGTATGCGTCCTTCATCTCTACGTCCCAATTCCAACTGTCGCCCTTCATCTGATATATCTTGCCATGCTTGGACATAGCATAGGATGTCCAGTCGTTGTGGTCGATACCACTATGACAGGTACCACAGGCTTCAGGTTTGCGTGATTCAGCTACCGAGAATTCGTGCCGGGTATGACAGTGATCACAGGTGTTCTGGTTGATGTGACACATGGTACAACCTTCGGCAATTTCACGTTGCGGCATCCCAGCATAGACCGATACTTCAACGTTGGCCTTGTAATCCAGCGCATGTGAAGGACGTCCGTCAGCCCACCCAATGCCCTCCGGCCAATCAAGGGTATCTCGCTCAGATTCACGTTCGGCAAATTCTTGTAGGTGACAAGTGCCACACACTTCGGCAGTAGGCATCCGTATGTCAGCCTTGTGGTCGG
>QIFK01000197.1 GCA_003230615.1 Nitrosospira sp.
TATTGCATTTGGACAAAATACAATGTTGCCAAGTTATTCAGGCTTGCAGCCACAATTGGGTGTTCAGGGCCAAGAGCTTTCTTAACAATTTTCAGGGCACGCTTATAGCGCGGTTCAGCCCGTGCATATTCTGCCCTTTCCTCATAAAGCGCTGCCAGACCACTTAGACTTGTGGCAACACTTAGATGATCTAAGCCGAGAGCCGTCTCATTAATTACAAGTGCACGTTTAAGAAGCGGTCTTGCCAATGCATACTGTCCTTGTGCGCGATATATCTCTGCTAAATTATTCAGGCTTGCAGCCACATTAGAATGATCCGGACCAAATTCTCTTTCGGCCATTTGATGAGTCTTTTTTGCTATTACGATAGCACCGGCATAGTCACCCTGCTGATACAAGGATCCCACCTTATCGTTGAGCCTATCCCACTCAGTCGAGGCATAAACATACTTGCCATATGACAGAAAAATGATAACAAATGAGAGAATGAATATTTTCATAAAAATATCTGGCTAAACCAATTTGAAAAACCATAAAAGATTGATTAACTCATATTCTGAACAGATGGTATTTTTGTTAAGTAAAACTTTAACATAATCGGCGTTCTCCGAAATTCAACCTCAGTTTCAGGTTAAAATTAGTATTATGTCTTATTCTCTGCTCCGCCCACTACTTTTTAGTCTCAACCCAGAAACTGCACACCGTGTCACGCTATATGCGATTGAGAATGCTCACCGATTCAAGCTACTCCAAGGTAATCCAATCGATTGCAAGCATCGTAATATTATGGGTATTGACTTCCCTAACCCTGTTGGGCTAGCTGCTGGGATGGACAAGAATGGCGAATACATCAATGCACTTGCTGCGTTTGGTTTCGGTTTTATCGAAATTGGTACTGTTACACCACGCCCTCAGCCTGGAAATCTGAAGCCGCGCTTATTCAGAATCCCGCAAGCAAAAGCAATAATCAATCACCTGGGTTTCAATAATGATGGCGTAGACAAACTAGTGGAAAATGTTAAATATGCAAACTATCAGGGTATACTCGGAATCAACATCGGCAAAAATTTTGATACTCCGGTGGAGAAAGCTGCTGATGATTATCTGATGTGCCTACGCAAAGTATACTTGCACGCTAGTTATATCGTGGTCAATATTTCATCCCCCAACACACCTAATCTGAGGCAGCTACAAGACACGGAGGAACTTAATCATTTACTAGGTACGCTGAAGTTAGAGCAAAATAAACTCACAGATGAATGCGGAAAATACACGCCCCTGGTAGTGAAAATTGCACCAGATCTTGAGACAAAACAAATAATATCTATTGCTACGCTATTGATGAAGCACAAGATTGATGGAGTCATTGCTACTAATTCTACTTTTTCCCGAATTGGTGTAGAACATCTACCGCATTCAAGCAAAACTGGCGGATTAAGCGGTGCACCACTTACAAAGCATTCCACCACTGTTGTTCACCTATTACACGGGGTATTACAAGGTGCTGTACCTATCATCGGCGTGGGTGGCATTATGTGCGCAACTGACACAAAGGAGAAAATGGATGCGGGTGCAAGTCTGGTGCAGATCTATACCGGATTAATTTATCGAGGCCCAGAACTGGTATGTGAAACCGTTCAGGCAATTTGTAAGTAAAAACAAGATATTTTCTTTTTATCTCTACCGAAAAAACTACCAAGCAGATAACCAGGCAAAGAGAATGTTAATAGAGAAAATTGATGCAATTTTACCACAAACTCAATGTGGTCAGTGTGGCTTCCCTGGGTGCAGACCTTATGCCACAGCAATTGCAGCGGGTCACGCTGACATCAATCAGTGCCCTCCGGGTAATGAGGAAGGCATACAAAAACTAGCTGATTTACTTGGAGTAGAACCTAAACCCCTAAACACAGTACACGGTTTACCTAAACCAAAATTAATTGCATTTATAGATGAACAAATTTGTATAGGCTGTACGTTTTGCATTCAAGCCTGTCCAGTGGACGCTATCGTCGGTGCAGCTAAAAAGATGCACACAGTGATTAGTATAGAATGCACTGGATGCGAACTCTGCATTGCACCGTGCCCAGTAGATTGCATCAGTATGTTCCCACCCAGGAAACAAATTGTTAATGCAAAAGATGAATCTTATTTGACTAGCAATAAGATGTTAGTACGCGAGAACAAAATAAAGAAAAAAGCGGCCGATCGAGCACGCGTACGGTATGAACTTAGATTAAAGAGACTTGAGTATGAAAAAAAGGAAGAGGCGATGAAAATCTCGAAACAGACGAAAGCAATTAAGTCCTCTTACATTACTACAGCAACTTGCACCTCCAAGAAAACAACAATCAAAGCCATGCCAGAACACGAAATAACTATATAGACTTAGAAAATCTAGGAAATAACCGCATTACTCAGCTGATACTTGTCTTCGCAATTTATGAACTTATCCAAACGACACGAAATCTTCTCTCGTCTTAAGACGGCCAACCCATATCCAACCACTGAGCTGGTTTATAAAACTCCATTCGAGTTACTAGTAGCAGTAATACTATCAGCCCAAGCTACCGATAGAAGCGTAAATCAAGCAACTAAAATACTTTTCCTAAAAGCCAATACGCCGAAAAAAATTCTTGCCCTTGGCGAAACCAGATTACGCGGTTTTATCAAGAGCATCGGTTTATATAAGACCAAAGCAAAGAACATTTTGGAAACTTGCAGGCTTCTCATCCAAAACCACAATGGCAATGTGCCACAAACACGTGATGAACTGGAAACGCTTCCTGGCGTAGGACACAAGACCGCCAACGTAATCTTGAATACTGCATTTGGTGAACCAACCATCGCAGTAGATACTCACATCTACCGCGTCGCCAATCGCACTGGTCTTGCGGCCGGGAAAAATGTGTCGGAAGTTGAAATAAAACTTCTAAAATTTGTGCCAAAAGAATTTCACCATGATGCCCATCATTGGCTAATTCTGCATGGACGCTATGTGTGCAAAGCACGAAAACCGAAATGTGCCAGATGTATTATTGAAGATCTATGTGATTTCACGAATAAAACGGTGGAAACTAATGCTCCCCATTCACTGGCTACATCTTGAATGTTTAATCCGTCCAGACACCAAGCACGTCAATTCTTATTTAGTACTTGGTACAAGTACAAACATCAAGAAGCCCTTTCCGACATGGAAGAAATCGCGCTCAAAGTCATCCTATTACATCCGGAATATCAATCCATTCTCGATGATACCGAACGCTATCACGACAAAGATTATCCTCCTGAAATGGGTATCACCAATCCTTTTTTGCATATGGGCATGCATATCACTATCAAGGAGCAACTTTCAATAGATCAGCCTACTGGAATCCGCGATCGGTTTGAACGCTTATTGAAGAAAAATGGAAATGAACATGACACCATGCATCAAATTATGGAGTGCCTTGCCGAAATGATCTGGCAAGCGCAACGCAGTCAATCCGCTCCAGATCCATCGATTTATTTTGAATGCCTGGATAAACAGGAAAACTGATCAGAAAATAAAAAAATGGGTGGTGGCCGCACCCATTCTAATGCCCAAGAATAAATAAGCTGTTAATTCTTAGTCTAGCTACTTGCCCATCTAGTTATTTCTTAGTTTTCAGACCACGCTGGCTAGCAAAATAGACAGCCAGATTTTCGATATCTTCCTTACTCAAAGCCGCAGCCATGCCATTCATGACAGGGTCTTTCCGCGCTCCTGACTTATAGCTGATTAGGGTCCTTTCAATATAAGTTTCATATTGGCCCGCAATCTTTGGAAAAGCTGGGTTGGGACTATTGCCATCAGGACCATGGCACGCAGCACAAACCTCCGTTGCTTTTTTCTTGCCTGCTTCAATGTCACCCGCAATCCCCTGCCCTGAGATCAACAGTAATGTGCCGCTAAATACGGCAATAACCAAATTTTTCATAATAACTTCCTTGTGTAAATATCGAAATTATTTACCGTCTGAAGCGGCGTAATAGGCAGCTAAGTCTTCCATGTCCTGCGTGGAAAGATTGGCCGCAATTCCCTTCATACTGGGATGACTGCGAGCACCCGTTTTATATGCCTGAAGTGCCTTGACTAGGTATGCAGTATGCTGCCCGCCAATCTTCGGAACGTTATACACTTTTGGGTAAGCTGTGCGGTAACCATCTATCCCGTGACAGCCGATACACATTGTGGTCTTCTTCTTGCCCTCGACGGCGTCACCAGTTGCTTGTACTGTTCCGGAAATTACTAAGAGTAAACTACATAGCAGCATTTTCGCTGTTGCTGATATCTTCATCATGTGCGTCCCTTTTTAAAACCATTCGTTGCATTCTACTGAGTAGTAGTACGCCCTATTCTGTTGTCTAAGTATCTGTTAAATACGGGATTTGTTCGCTGCTTCCTTTAGGTATGATCTTACCTAGGATTGAGCAGTATTATACTGTTCTTTCTAACCCGGTTGCAAATGCGGTTTTAGTTTAGGGCTCGTCCGTCTTTTCTAGATATGAATCTGCTGATCGCACCTAATTAAATACGAATACATTATGGATAATTTCGAATCGATGTTCGACGTTATTAGGTACGATTACTAACTTATATTACTACTAAGAAAGTGTATTTTGTTCAGCAGCTAGTCGCTTGGTTTCTAATTCATCCCATCTAAAAAGGTGACTCGTGATTTCCTTCTCTATGCCAACAAAACGTGTTTGCAGCCTCACTATTTGATCGGGGGAATCATGGTAAGTCGCTGCATCACTTAATTTACAGGTAATATTCGCCTGTTCCTGTTCTAAAATTTCAATTTTCGTCGGCAGTGCTTCTAACTCTCTCATCTCATTGTAGCTTAGCTTAATCCGAAAAGATTGCTTAGATGTTCTCGCCTTTAAAACTGTTTTCTGCAATCGTACATCCTGTTTTTCCTTTAGTTTTACGGAACTTCTCACCCGCACCCAGTCTTCGTAACCACCCACGTATTCTCGAAACACCCCATCGCCCTCGAATGCGATCACTTGGGTTACCACATTATCTAGAAACGCGCGGTCGTGGCTGACCAGAAACAGGGTGCCAGAGTAATCCTGTAGTAGTACTTCCAGTAGCTCAAGAGTCTCAATATCTAGATCATTGGTGGGCTCATCTAGCACAAGCACATTGGTGGGACGAGATAATAAGCGCGCTAGCAAAAGTCGGTTACGCTCGCCACCAGAAAGCGATTTCACAGACGAGCGAGAGCGCTCCGGGGCAAACAAAAAATCTTCTAGATAGCTGATAACGTGCTTCCTGACATTACCAATCTCAACGAAATTAGAACCTTGGCTGATAGTGTCAATCAGTGTTGCATCTTCATTTAATTGTTCACGCATTTGGTCAAAATAAGCTACCGTGAGCTTGGTCCCTTGCCGCACCGTGCCAGTATCAGGTTCTAATTCATTCAATATTAGCTTTAACAAGGTGGATTTTCCTGCACCATTAGGTCCTAGTAGCCCAACCCGGTCACCCCGCATGATGCGACAGGAAAAATCCTTGATTATGTTTTTGTCACAATAACTTTTGCTAACGTGCTTCAGCTCGACCACCATTTGTCCAGACTGTATCCCTTTGTTTATACTTAGATTAACCCCTGTCACTTGTTCACGACGCGCTGCCCGCTTAATGCGCAATGCTTCCAGTCGCCGTACCCTGCCTTCGTTACGAGTCCGGCGAGCCTGTATTCCTTTTCGAATCCAGCTTTCTTCTTGAGCCAACACTTTATCAAATTTTTGATTGTAATCTGCCTCAACTTCCTGCATTTTCGCTTTTCTGCTCTGATATTCTGCGAAATTACACATAAATGTTGTTAAAATACCCCTATCAAGCTCGATAATTCGTGTAGCCACGTTATCCAGGAAACGCCGGTCATGAGTAACAAATAATACACTCCCAGCAAAGTCATTGAGCAACCTTTCCAGCCATTCTATTGATGAAAAATCTAGATGATTCGTTGGTTCGTCAAGCAGCAATACATCTGGCAAAAAGACCAGTGCACGAGCTAGAGCAACCCGTTTCTTTTGTCCTCCAGATAGGCGCTCAACCAGAATATCTTCGGGAAGATTAAGTTTGTGGAGAACAGTCTCTACCCTTCCCTGGATACGCCAACCATTCTGAGCGTCCAATTCGCTCTGCAAGTCCTGCAGTCGAGCAAGATGTCCTTCCATATCACCCTCACCGCTACTCAATGAATGAGAAACTTCATGGTAATCAAGAAGCACCTGTCTGATCGTGCCCAGTCCATTGGACACTTCCTGAAATATTGTGCAGGCTCCATCTAGTTCCGGCTCCTGCGAAACATAGGCCAGCTTCAATGCGGGAGCACGCCAAACTTTACCGTCATCCGGCTTAATCTCATCTGCCATAATACGCAGCAAGCTCGATTTGCCCCCGCCATTTCTGCCTATCAAAGCAATACGCTCACCCGGCTCAACCTGTAAGTCCAATTGATCTAATAACACATGATGGCCAAAGGCCAGACAGACTTTGTCAAGACTTATTAGAGGCATAAGTATAGAAATGACACTTCAGAACAATTCAACATAAAGATTTAAATTCAAAAGATTTGCAAATTTAGAGTATATACACCTTGTTTTTCCACAAATAATCTATCCCTCAATGCGTCCACAATAAACATGGATATCTTGTAATTATTAGTTGGGACGCAATTCTGTCATGCTTCTCGAAGCATGACAGAATATCTATATATTTGAATTTGCACAAATATGTTAACCCCAAGTTACATACGGTTTGTTTATTCTTATGATAAACTCACCCATCCAAAGAGATTTAAAAAAATAGAGCATGTTTCGTGAAAAAATGATGAAAAAATACAATACCCAATGATACTGACGAAAAAAAACCTACGCCGGTTAGTCATCCTATCCAGTATCCCACTATTTGGTATGGTAGCTGCTTTTAGTATTGTGCCCAATACCCCCCTGAATAACATCCCTGTTCAAAAGATCGTTCTCGATCTATCTCTTCCAAATATTCCCCAAGCTAATGATGCCAACATAAAACTTTGGCGCCAGGAGCGTATACAGCGCAATGACAGTGTTGCGTCACTACTCGCTCGGCTTAAAATTAGCAACCAGGACATGACAAATTTCTTGCATGATGCGCGGAATATCAAAATTATGCGTCGACTAGTGCCTGGAAAAACTATCCATGCACAAACTACTGCTGCCGGGGAATTGTTAACGCTACGCTATCTCCCCAGTGGGAGCGAACAGTTGTTGATTAAAAAAATAGATGGCATCTTTAAGGTGGCCAAACTCCCAGTTAAAAGAGAAACACACATTCAAATGAAATCTGGAGTGATAAAGAGTTCGTTGTTCGCCGCTACTGATGGTGCCAACGTACCTGATAGCGTGGCCATTCAGATTGCCGAAATATTTTCTTCTGACATTGATTTTCATCGCGACCTGCGTAAGGAAGATCGCTTTAAGGTAGTATATGAATCACACTACAGTAGTGGCGAACCGACAGGAACCGGGAGAGTGCTAGCAGTTGAATTTGTCAACAAAGGAAAACCATACCAAGCTGTATACTTTGAAGCAAATGACAAAGAAAGAGGTTATTACACACCTGAAGGCAAAAATCTGCGCAGAGCATTCCTCCGTTCACCACTTAAATTTTCCCGAATAAGTTCCGGGTTTTCCCGTTCCCGATATCATCCGATACTAAAAAAACGGCGGGCACATAAAGGTGTAGACTACGCTGCGCCGAGAGGTACGCCGGTAAGGGCCACCGCCAATGGAACTGTAGCAGTCTCCACTCGACAGCGAGGCTATGGCAAACTAATTATTCTAAAGCACCGTGGACGATATTCTACCGCCTATGCACACTTATCTGCCTTTGCCAAAGGCCTGCGTAAAGGAAAGCGCGTCAACCAAGGTGATATAATTGGCTATGTTGGTTCAACTGGGATGGCAACCGGTCCACATTTGCATTATGAATTCCGAATTAATGGCGTGCAGCGAAATCCACAACGTGTAGTAATGCCTGCTGCAATACCTCTTTCAGCCAAAAACATACCTGCATTTAAAAAATATGCAAAACCGTTAATGGCTCGATTGCATATGTTGCGCAATACGAATCTCGTTTTTCTAGACTAGATTAAGTCTGGGTAAGAGTACGGTCACATAGCGGACGTCATTTGAAACCCACTTACCATATTGGCATCATGTCAGGAACTAGCCTAGATGGGGTTGATGCGGCACTAGTAGATTTTAGCTCGCTACCCCCATCCCTCCTACACACCATCTACCTGCCCTACGATAAAGATTTGCGTCAGCAGTTGCTAGATTTACATCGATCTGGTGATGATGAACTCCATCGTGCAGCCATTCTCAGCAATACGTTGGCACATTGCTACGCTAAGGCAGTTATCGAATTACTTAAGGAATTTAAGGTAAAATCACAGAATGTTGCCGCTATCGGGTGCCACGGTCAAACCATACGCCATTGCCCACAATCGGGAATGGGGTACTCTATCCAGCTTGGAAATGCTGCATTGCTGGCTGAGCTCACTGGTATCACGGTAGTAGCGGACTTCAGAAGCCGTGATATAGCAGCAGGTGGTCAGGGTGCTCCACTAGTTCCAGGATTCCACCAACTCTTATTTCAAGACCCTAAAATTCATCGTATTATTGTCAATATCGGTGGAATCTCTAATATCACTAGCCTAGCTCCCGATATGGAGGTGGTTGGCTTCGACTGCGGTCCTGGTAATCTACTAATGGACTCGTGGTGTCTGCGTCATATCGGAACTACATATGATGAAAATGGAACGTGGGCGGAGTCAGGAAAAGTAATTCCAGCACTACTAGAAAAATTCACGTCGCTTAGATTCTTCTCTCTTCCCCCACCAAAAAGTACGGGTAGGGAAATATTCAATTTTACTTGGTTAGAAAGTTGCTTATCTGGACATGAAAAACCTGAGGATGTACAAGCAACCCTGCTGCATCTCACCATTACAACAATCACTAATTCAATATTGGACTACTTTTCAGATGCTACAGAAATTTATCTGTGTGGCGGCGGCGCACGTAATAAGGCACTAATCTCCAATCTTCAAGCCTCCTTGCCCGGGAAAAAAGTGGAACTAACCGATGTGCTGGGTGCTAATGCTGATTGGCTAGAGGCATTTGCTTTTGCTTGGTTGGCAAAACAAGCTATTCTGGGTGCTCCCGGCAACCTCCCCTCTGTTACCAGTGCAAAAGGAGCCAGGATACTTGGTGCAATCTACCAAGCTTAAATCTAGATTATTCCTTGAAACATGATCTCACATTTCCTAACAAAAGAATGGGATTATTGGCTCCCATTTCTTCTTAGACTGAATCATTTATGCTGAGAAAGAAGAGCCACAACCACAAGTACTTGTAGCGCCGGGATTCTTGATAATAAATTGAGCGCCTTGTAAGTTTTCTTGATAATCAATTTCTGAACCCACCAAATATTGGAAACTCATTGGGTCAATTACCAATTTCACCCCATTTTTTTCCATCACGGTATCGTCTTCATTGATCAATTCATCAAATGTGAAGCCATATTTAAACCCAGAACATCCGCCACCACTGACAAAGACTCTCAATTTAAGGTCATTATTACCCTCTTCTTCAATCAGCTTCTTGACCTTACTCGCTGCGCTATCGGTAAAGATCAACGGGGCTTGCATTTCGGTTACTGAATTCGTTCCAGTGATTGCGTTCATGTTAGACTCTTTTATAAAATTAGCTGTATAAATTACTCACTGTAATTTCTCAAAATACTAATCACTAGCAGCCGGTAATAGCTCTACTACCTTCTCGTCAGATTCAGAGTTACCCTGATTAACTAGCTTACCTTCGATCATTGCACCAAACTTAATTTCTATGACCCGATAATGCACATCGCCTGATACCCTAGCTTTAGCTTGTAGTTCAAGATACTCGTATGAGTGTATTGGACCAATTATAGTTCCATTAATAATAGCATGAGAAACCTGCACTTTTCCTTCAATCGTTGCCTGCTCACTTAATACTAGAGTGCTTGGCTTTTCTCCTGTTGCTATAATATTCCCACGAACATGCCCATCCACGCGCAAGCCTCCGCTGAACTCGATTTCACCCTGGACGCATGTGTCCACACCAATGAGTGTGTCAATATGGCCCTGAGGTTTACTTGCTTTCTTTCCAAACATTTTCTTCTCCTTCACAAAGACAAATTCACCAGCCGAGTCGACTTTGCCTCTTTTGTACCATTTTCAAATACCTGTACCTGCAACCCCTTCACTACAGCATTTGGTGGAGCCTTAAAAGTTCTCTCTAATCGATGGTAAAACTTAAAGTTTATACTAAACACTCCAGAGGAACCCTCGCTAGGAAGGGGCATTACCACCTTTTTTCCATCCTGCCACAAATGGACCGCGAAAGCTAGTTTACCTTTGAATTCATTAGTATGTTGTCCACCATGTAAGAGCACTAAGCTATAGCGATATTCCCTAGGAGATTGTCCTTGCTCTAAATTGAAATGGTAAATAAAGATATTTGCAGCAGCCTTTCCGTCTCCAGATACAAGATTTTGGAAAAATACCAAATCTTCCTTTAAGTGAGTGTTTTCGTACACTAACATCTTGATTTGTTTAGTAATATCTTCTCTTGTAGTACGATCCATCTGTAACTGTCGCTCAAGTCCAGTCACCTGTGTGCGCAATTTCTCATTATCTCGCTTTAAACGTGCACTAAAATCGGATAACTGATCCAACTCATGATTTATCCCTTTCTTGCCAAAACTAGTAAACTGGCGCCCTGCGTCGAACATGACCCAAGACAACAACACCAAGAGTGCAATGAGAACAACGAGTACCAACCAACGTAAATACCATGGAATGTGTGGACGCACCGTAACTTGTGGTGCAAATACCCCAAATTTTCTTTTGATACTTTTGATAAATTCCATCAAGCTACGCCGATTCACTGTGGTGTGTTTACGGTAACTGCGCTATATGATCAATGCCAAGCGTTTCTGGAAGTTCGAACATTAGATTCATGTTCTGCACTGCCTGTCCTGCCGCACCCTTAACCAAGTTGTCAGTCACCGTCAATACAACAACCGTGTCACCACCTTGAGGACGGTGCACCGCAATACGACAAAAATTGGATCCCCTCACTGAGCGAGTTTCTGGATGACTACCAGTGGGTAACACATCAAGAAACGGCTCATTAGCATAACGATTTTCATATAATGCCTGTATATCAACGTCTGCGGTAAGTCTCGCATAGAGTGTGGCATGTATACCCCGGATCATCGGCGTGAGATGCGGCACGAACGTGAGCCCAACCAAGCTAGCTGTAATATTAGACAAACCCTGTTTAATCTCAATTAGATGCCGGTGTCCGGGCACACTATAGGCCTTAAAATTATCAGATGCTTCCGCAAACAGTGTATGTACTTCCGCGTTACGCCCTGCGCCAGAAACACCAGATTTTACATCAGCGATAAGATGATCAGTGTCTACAATTCCAGCTTCAATCAGAGGTAAAAAACCAAGCTGTACAGCAGTAGGATAGCAACCGGGATTGGCCACCAGTCGCGCTACCTTGATCTTGTCTCGATTGATCTCAGGTAAACCATAGACAGCCTCTGCCACCAGATCCGGGCAGGCATGGGACATACCATACCAATGCTCCCACCCAGACACATCCTTAATACGAAAGTCTGCAGCTAGATCTATCACCCTCACTCCTGCATCCAGTAATACCCTAGTTTGCTGCATTGCAATACCATTAGGAGTAGCAAAGAACACTAAGTCACATTTATCTAGCTTAGCGTCAGCTGGATCACAAAATTTTAGCGCTATCCTCCCACGCAAACTGGGAAATAACTCGGCCACAGCCATCCCCATCTCTTTTCGCGAAGTTATAGCTTGTATGCTCACCTCAGAATGCTGTGATAATATACGTAGTAGCTCAACACCGGTATAACCAGTCCCACCAACAATTCCAACTTTAATCATAAAATTCCCAAATGATTTATTGGACAAGCGAAGTTAGGATTATTCCCTGCCCACATTTCATAAAAAATAAAGTTTAATGATTATAATCAACAAATAAAAAGCCGCCAACTTCTGGCGGCTTTTTTTGCTATGCACAAAACATTAACGTTTAGAGAACTGTTTGCGCCTACGCGCCTTGCGCAAACCTACTTTTTTCCGCTCTACCTCACGCGCGTCTCGCGTAACTAGCCCAGCCTTTCTCAGTACAGGCCTAAGTGTTTCATCATAGTCTAAAAGCGCACGAGTAATTCCATGACGCACCGCACCCGCCTGTCCAGATTCACCACCACCAGAAATATTTACCATAATGTCAAAAGTTTTTATATTCCCAGTCAATTCAAGTGGTTGACGAACTATCATACGACCAGTTTCACGTGAAAAAAATTCATCAACTGGTTTATGATTGACAACAATCACTCCATTACCTGGTTTCATAAATACCCGCGCTACTGCACACTTACGCCGACCGGTACCATAATTATAATATGTACTCATAAGCCTTATTGAGCTCCCAAATCAAGCTGTAGAGGTTGTTGCGCTGCATGAGGATGGGTGGCGCCAGCATAAATTTTGAGCTTCTTCAACATAGCATAACCAAGTGGACCTTTTGGCAACATGCCCTTTACCGCATTTTTTAGTGGTCTCCCAGGAAAACGCGCATGCATTTTGGCGAAATTTGTCTCGTGAATCCCTCCAGGGTAACCACTGTGACGGTAATAGGTTTTATTTTCTAACTTGTTGCCGGTAACACGTAATTTATCAACATTGACCACGACGATAAAATCCCCTGTATCCACATGGGGGGTAAATATTGATTTGTGTTTTCCACGTAGACGGCGAGCAATCTCTGTAGCAAGACGCCCCAACACCTTGTTGGCCGCATCAATCACAATCCAGTCGTGGTTCACTTCGTTTTGTTTGGCTGAGAATGTTTTCACAAAGGTGTTCTGCATGTCTAAGGAATGGCGCGAATTCTATGCTAGACCCAACCAAATGTCAAACTTAAGACGCTTCTCTGATATGTATTTCAATGCATTCTAGCTAGTGTAGCCTGATAAATACCCTCAGTAAATTACTCGCACATTCTCTGCTTGGAAATGTTCTGATAAAGATTGAAGTAGATTGTCGTGCAAGCTCACCCGCCATGCGTCGCCCAATTCAATTTCACAAGCTGCACTTTGGTTGCGATAAATTACCGATACTGGGCAGTAACAACTATTGTTTGCGCTATTATTAGGGATGCCGGTATTGCGATAGGGCGCTAGCAAATTCCTCAATTTGACAGCATTCGACGACCCATTGCAATGAAGCCACATACCTTTTGCATAGTAAGAACGAGCGCCAGCAAGATCAAAAAGCTTATCAGTAGAAATACGCAATCCGCCACTGTTTTCTCCGTTGCTTCCCTTACTGCTCACCTTAGCCTCCACTACTAGCAATTGGTCTTCCTTCAGCCAATTACGGTTCGCGTCAAATAACTCGCTGTACACTACTAGCTCTACGCGTGCGTTACCATCATCCAATACTATTACTCCCATCTTGCCTCGTCGGGTCATTTGAATACGAATGGAGTAGATAATCCCAGCTAGAATCTGTGGTTCCCTTTGTGGATTTAACCGGTCCAGTTGAGTAGGCACAAAATTTCTCAATTCATGAGCATAAGCATTGTACGGATGCCCACTTAAATAGAATCCAAGAGCCAATTTTTCATTCTGTAATTTCTCCTTTTCCACCCACTGAGGTACGCTAATTAGATGTGGTTTTTCAACTGCTATACCATCTTCACAAAATAAACTTACTTGGTTGGCTGCACGACTAGTTTGCTCAGCATATTCTAATGCGATACCAACCGATGCTAACAGCCCTGCTCGATGGTTATTTATGGAATCAAATGCACCTGCACGAATTAGTGACTCCAACACACGACGGTTAACAATACGTTTATCAACACGCTGACAAAAATCAAACAAATCAGTGTATGGCCCAAATTGATTACGTGCTTTTGTAATGATCGTAATCGCTGACTCCCCAGTACCCTTCACCGCTCCCAATCCATAACGTATAGTTTTCCCGTCCATAGGTACGAAGCGGTATACAGACAAGTTAATGTCGGGAGGAAGAATAACGATCTTATTGGCAATACTGTCCTCGAAGAACGAGTGTACCTTGTCAGTATCATCCATGTCGGCAGACAAGGTTGCAGCCATAAATTCTGCCGGATAGTGCGCTTTAAGGTAGGCAGTTTGGAATGCGATCAAAGCATAGGCTGCTGCGTGCGATTTATTGAAACCGTAACCTGCGAATTTTTCCATTAAGCCAAAAAGCTCTGCCGCCTTACGTTTAGTTAACCCATTTTTTATTGCGCCGGAAACAAAAAAATCTCGCTGCAGCTCCATTTCCTCAACTTTTTTCTTACCCATTGCCCGCCGTAGTAAATCGGCACTCCCAAGGCTATAACCGCCTATTACCTGGGCAATTTGCATTACCTGCTCCTGGTAAATCATTACACCATAAGTTGGGCTAAGTATGGGCTGCAAGCGTGGGTCAGGATATTCCACACGTTTACCAAGTTTACGTTCAGTGAATTCGGGAATTAGATCCATTGGACCTGGTCGATACAAAGCTACCAACGCGATAATATCCTCAAAACAGTCTGGTTTAGTCTTTTGTAACAGATCCTTCATGCCACGCGATTCGAACTGGAACACCCCAACAACATTTCCCTGTCTCAACAATGCATAAGTAGTAGAATCCTCTAGGGGAATAGTTTCCAAAGAGAAAAACTTGGGATTTGCAGTTCTATATTCAGCGACTTCTTGAGAAATGTCTCTTGGGGTAATATTAATATTTCGATTCTCCGATCCCGAATCTCGTTGTCTTATATATCTGACAGTCCAATCAAGGATTGTCAAAGTCCGTAACCCCAGAAAATCGAATTTTACTAAGCCTATTTTTTCCACATCATCCTTGTCCAACTGACTTACCACTGAGTCAGCGGAATCTGCACAATATATCGGACAAAAATCAGTGATCTTTCCTGGAGCAATCAATACTCCACCAGCATGCATGCCAACATTTCGTGTAATCCCTTCGAGACGTTCAGCTAATTCCAACAATGTGCGCACCTCTTCCTCATTTTGCGCACGCTGATTAAGTTGCGGCTCAATTTCACGAGCTTTTTTTAGAGTCATGCCCAGCTCAAATGGCACCAGCTTTGCCAATTGATCAACAAAGTTGTAGGGTAAGTCTAATGACCGCCCAACGTCACGTATCACTGCTTTCGCTGCCATGGTACCAAAAGTGACAATTTGTGAAACACTTTCAGCACCATATTTCTGCCTCACATAATCGATCACTTGTTCGCGTCCATCCTGACAGAAATCAATATCAAAATCAGGCATAGATACTCGTTCTGGATTGAGAAAACGTTCAAACAGCAAATCGTAGCGCAAAGGATCAAGATCAGTTATGCCCAGAGAATATGCGACTAGTGAACCCGCACCGGAGCCCCTCCCCGGACCTACCGGGACTCCATTTTGCTTAGCCCAGTTGATAAAATCTGCAACAATTAGAAAATATCCAGCAAAACCCATCTGCACGATAGTGGTTACTTCGAAATCCAATCGTGCACGATATTGCGGCATTTTTGCTTCACGTCTAACCGTATCAGGAAAGAGTGCTCTCATTCGACTCACTAAGCCTGCTAATGCCTGATCATGCAGATATTTCTCAAGACTTTCATTGTTTGGAGTAGGAAACAACGGTAGACGGTTGACCCCCAGTTCCAATATATGGTTACATCGTTTGGCGATTTCCACGCTGTTGGCAAGGGCAACTGGAATATCTGCAAAGAGTGTTTCCATTTCTGCTTGAGTCTTAAAATATTGCTGTTCAGTGAAATTCTTCAGACGTCTACGATCACCCAACACATAGCCCTCAGCAATACATACTCGTGCCTCGTGGGCTTTGTAATCCTCAGGAGTCATAAATTGTACTGGCTGCGTTGCTACTACCGGCAAACATAAGACTGATGCCAATACCAGCGAATTCTGTAAAACAACTTCTTCATTGGTACGCCCTACCCGTTGTACTTCAATATAAAAATGATTAGGGAAAAGATCTGACCACTCCTGTGCTAGTGCTTTGGCTTGAACGAAATTATCCTGCATCAAAGCCATGCTGATATCGCCAAGGTGTGCGCCGGACAAGGCAATCAGCCCATTTGTTCCGATTTCATTTTTATTTAGCCAAGTTTTCTTGATTTCGGCTTGACCCCGATACTGATTCTCACGATAGGCGCGTGACAACAAACGGCACAGCAACAGATACCCTGAATAAGATTTGCACAATAACAAGAGCCGCGAGGGCTTGTCTCGGTCGCTTTCATTGGTAATCCAGACATCACAGCCAGTGATTGGTTTTATACCCTTACTACGCGCTCTCTCATAAAACTTTACCATACCAAATAGGTTAGAAAGATCAGTCAGTGCAAGTGCTGGCATATTGTCTGCAACAGCGTTCGCTACCGCACTATCGATACGTACGATTCCATCAGAGACGGAATACTCGCTGTGCATACGTAAATGAATGAAAGTGGGAGTGGTGGGCATGATGTTACAATTCAACACAGAGTATTCTGTTGTACTCGTATCTGATTGAGTATTTTAATTTTCTAAACAACACCAAAACTAAATAGTACAAACTGATTTTAATTCTACACCATGTTGAAAGCTCCCGAACTTTTACTCCCTGCCGGTTCACTGGAAAAAATGCGCGCTGCTTATGCTTACGGTGCAGATGCAATTTACGCAGGCCAGCCACGTTACTCTATGCGTGCATGCAACAATGAATTTGAGCTGGAACAGTTATGTACTGGGATTTCTGAAGCACACACTATGGGAAGGAAATTCTTTGTTGCAAGTAATATTATGCCCCACAACGTAAAAATAAAGACTTACATCGCCGACATGAGGCCAATTATTGCTCTTAAACCTGACGCGCTTATCATGGCCGATCCCGGGTTAATTATGATGGTACGAGAAAAATGGCCGGAAATACCTATTCATCTCTCTGTCCAAGCTAATACGGTAAACTTTGCTGGCGTAAAATTTTGGCATAAATTAGGACTAACACGTGTGATCCTATCACGCGAACTATCACTTGATGAGATTGATCAAATTCGCCAGCTTTGCCCTGAGATGGAACTTGAGGTATTTGTACATGGAGCATTATGTATTGCTTATTCTGGACGCTGCTTATTGTCTGGGTACTTTAATCACCGCGACCCTAATCAGGGAACATGTACCAATTCCTGTCGTTGGGACTATAAGGTTAAACCTGCTGAAGAAAATGCAAGTGGGGATGTACAGGAAGCACAAAAAATTGATTTTAATCAAACAGTAGTGCAATCAGGATTTGCAAATTGCGGTAATGTGGAGCGCAACCCTGCAGCAGACCAAATCTATCTAATTGAAGAAAAGAAACGTCCAGGTCAGTTAATGCCCATCATGGAAGACGAACACGGTACTTACATCATGAACTCTAAAGATCTACGGGCAGTAGAGCATGTCGAGAGGCTAGTCAAAATTGGTGTGGATTCGCTGAAAATCGAAGGGCGTACCAAATCACTTTATTATGTCGCTCGTACCACACAGGTTTATCGCAAAACAATAGACGATGCTGTGGCAGGACGTATCCTGGATCCGTCATTACTGGGCGAACTAGAGAGTTTAGCTAATCGTGGCTATTCCGATGGCTTTTACCAACGACATCACGCTAGCGATACTCAAAATTACCTGCGAGGCCATTCGGAATCAAACCGTAGCCAATGTAGGAGATGTCACCAATTTTGATGAATCTAGCGGGATGGCTGAAGTATTGGTAAAAAACCGCTTTCAGATTGGCGATCGACTAGAAATCATACATCCCTCCGGAAACCGGATTATCAAACTCGCATATATGCAAGACCTTGATGGCAAATTAGTCAGTGTTGCCCCAGGTAATGGCTACAGGGTTAAAATTCCTCTGACTGGTAATTTTGAAAAAGCTTTGGTGACCAGATTTATTTAATTACAAACCACAAATATAACTACACATGGAAAAGAAAATTTTAAAAATTTAAAGTTTCAAGAAGGTTTATTCGCAAACTGTGAACGCAGGTTACGTTGATTCTTAAGAAATTCGATTATCCTTTCGGGCAGCCATGTAAGCTTGCCGGGAAACGGTGAGTTTAGGAAACCAACATGTCCCCCTTGTTCAGGAAACTCTAGTGTAACTGCGGATGAAACATTATCTGGTATAGGTAAAACTGGCGCGGGCAAGAATGGATCATTGCGAGCATTGATGACCAGCGTAGGAACCTGGACATGCTTGAGCCACGACTTACTACTAGACAGATTCCAATATTCATCGGTATTGCGAAAACCATGCAGTGGTGCGGTTATGAGGTTGTCGAATTGATATAATGTGGTACATGCCGACACTGCAGAAGCGTCAAACAACCCAGGGAAACGATCTAGTTTTTCAAATACTTTTTGCTTCAGGGTGCCAAGAAAATGGCGAACATAAAACAGATTAAATCCTGAGTCCAAAGCTTGCCCTGAGGCTACTAAGTCCAGTGGAACAGAAACTGTTACAACTCCATCAAGCACATGACAGGCTTGTTCACCTTGCTCTCCAAGCCATTTTAGCAACGCATTACCGCCTAGAGATATGCCAACAGCATAAAGAGGTGGGGCGGGGCTTGGTGATTCATTTTGCTCACTTATTCGGCGCAAAATCCAGTCAATTTCTTCCGAATCACCAGCATGATAAGCACGCGGCAAACGATTAGGGGATCCGGAACAACCACGAAAGTGCACAACCACACCACGCCAGCCCAGATCCCGTAGCGTCCCCATAATGCTTCTAGAATAATGACTACATGACCCTCCCTCAAGCCCGTGAAATAATACGACCAATGGCGAACCAATTGAGTTATCCAACCAGTCAATATCAATAAAATCGCCATCGTCCAACTCCCAGCGTTCGCGTCGATAAGAAACTAGGGGTAATGAGTTGAGTAGAAAGGGATAAATAGTTTGCGCATTACCGCCCGGTAGCCAGGTGGGGGCAACATAGGGTTTGGTACTTGAATGGGACACTGGAATACTCATGTATAATCTTGACCGAAAATGAAGAAAGGCTAGGTAAAACACCCAGCCCTTCAAAGTATCTGTATAGGTCGCACTAGATTTGAACTGATAGCCAAGAAAATAAAAGTCTGGAAAACTAAATATTGATTAAAGCTAGCCGCCACTCACAAAACTTACCAAATTTTACAAAAAACAAACAACATAATATCACGTTGTTTGTTGAGCTGATGAATGTTGCTCAAGATACAAGCGATTTGCCTGCTGTACACGTTTTATACAATGAATATGTGTTCAAAACAATATTTAATAACACCTAAATACAAACCAGACGAACTCACACTAACAATCAATCACATATTACCTTATGCACGCAAATGACTTATTGACAAAAAGTTGTCACAAGGACTTGAAAAGTGTAAAATTCGTTTGCAATAATTAGCATATAAACATGAAGTTGATATTTACCACATAGTTACTACCCACAAACTGTTTTCTGACTTGATATTAATAAATCCCCCTTGACTTCTTCATTCGATTACATTCGCCAAACTCTCATAGACAAGTTCGAAGTCGACAAAGATGCTATCTCACCTGAGGCAACCTTTGAGACCTTGGGGCTT
>QIFK01000156.1 GCA_003230615.1 Nitrosospira sp.
GTGATCTGGAACAACCAAAGCAAGGTCATTCTAAACAATCGGCTCTAATCTTAAACTGTTCCTTCCTAGCCCTCCCACTCTCTGATGAATGAATAGAGAGCGAGAGGGTTTTAGGCTTACTAAAAACTGAGTCCAGCCAGAAAGGAGGTCTGGTCATGGTTAAGCAACTAGAACGGGCATTCGCTACGACAGCATTTATCCTTGTTATGGGACTCTATTCTGGCATGGCTGGCGCACATGGAAAAGTATCTTTAGAACAAGATACTTGTGTGCGCGGGACTCAAGGAAGTATGGTGCATTTAAGTATGTACCAACCACAAAATGAGCCGAGCGCTCAATATTGCACGGAAATTCCCACGGAAGGTGAAACGTTTTTTGTAGTAGATCTTATTGATCAGGCTTTGCGTAATATGCCCGTTGCGATGCGGATTGTAAAAGGAAACAGTGAAACGGAAGATGAAACCGTATCGCTTTTACGAGCAGACTACCACCCAGATGGAGTAATTGGAGGAAGAACAAATCTGGATAAAGGGTTTTATACGGTATTCATTACCGGTGAGAGTGTGCCTCCTGTACGTTACCAGTACCCATTACGAGTACAACAAATTAATTATGCAAGGGTTGCTCGTTCTTCAATGGGGCCACTGATTGCGCTATTACTACTTACTTTACTTGGGTACAAGCTCGTGAAATCGAAACGTATGCAAAACTGGTTAGCTTCTCGTCGTTCTTAGAAAACAATAGAATTTAATCTAGTTGTGCTATATCTAGATACACCGACAAATTCTTCGCATTAACATTCTGTTCAAACGGCAACACTCCCAGCAACGGACAATTTAGTCGCTGCGTTAATGTATATACGTTCTCATCAAATGAGATCATTTGTGGATCAATTTGGTTTGCTACCCAACCTGCAAGTTGCAACCCAATTGCTTGCACAGCTTGCGCTGTCACCAGTGCATGATTAAGACAGCCTAGTCGCATCCCCACCACCAGTATTACTGGAAGATCTAGAACGTGCGCCATATCTGCGCCGTCCTGACGATCGTTAAGTGGGGTCATAAACCCCCCAACTCCCTCAACAAGAACTACCTCTGCAATATTCTGTAATTTCAGACAGGCCTGACGGATGATCACAATATCAATTTCGATGCCTGCTTGCTTCGCTGCTATATGCGGTGCAATAGGCGGGATCAAAGCATAGGGGTTGACCCATTCACGGGGAGCGATAACAGAACTCGCTGCAACCACTGCTTTAACATCCATCCATTCTCCGTTCACACAACCAGTTTCTATTGGTTTCATGCCTAAAGTGGTTCTTCCGCGTGCAGCAAATGCGTATAATAAAGCACAACTTACTAGAGTTTTCCCAACACTAGTGTCTGTACCAGTAATGAAATAACTTTGTGGCATGAATAACTATTCAGTAAGCTGTCGGTAAATAATTTCCTTCAATTTAGATACTTCCTATTCTATTTTTAGGAACGAACTCTATTATTTTCCTGTCATCAACAGTTTTTCGAGGCTCTAATTTCCATGCATGGCCGTAAACTAATTCAAAGGTAACCGGTAGCTTTCCCTCCCTTCGTAGAGTTTCATAATGGCTCAATACTTTTTGCCATCCTACTTTCCCAGTTAACCCTCGCTTTCTATCCTGAATAACATTGTGAGCACCTATAGCTTTGAGATCTCGCATCACACTAATCACATCATCATAAGTCAGCGTAATGTACTCCATGTCCATGACTGGCATAGCAAAACCGTTATAAATCAGTAAATCACCGATATCATGCATATCTGTAAAGTGGTTGATATGGCTGCAGTCATCCATCCCTATGAAAGCCCGACGCAATTCACGCAAGGTATCCGGACCGAAAGTACTGAACATAAATAAACCCTCAGTTTGCAGAACACGGTGCACTTCAGCAAATGTTCGTCCAATATCGTTGCACCATTGCAACGTTAGATTAGACCATACCATGCCGACACAAGAATTCTGCAATGGTAATTGTTCGATGTCGCAGCACAAATAGCTCGTATTACCCCCCCCAGTAGATAATATTTTCCTCCACCACGAAACAGAAGAAGGGCGAGCCTGCAAATGCATTGCCAGTGCAAGATCGACCGCAAGTATTCTAGCAACTGGGTAACGCGTTGCTAATTTACGACTACCATAACCTGTGCCGCTACCAGCATCTAAAATCGAGCCAGGGATACATTTGATGTAATCTAGCCGCGACAACATTCGGTCACACACTTCACGTTGTAGCAATGCTGCTTTGTCATAACCAGCTGCCGCCCGCTCGAAAGATTGACGTAATTGACGCTTATTTATGATGTGATCACATTTCATCTATGGGCTACTCGGAATATGTTGGCTATAAATTGATCAGCATGCGATAAGAATGGTGTATGACCACAGTGGGGCAACATTACTAATTCAGAGTTCTGTAAGTTCTCATGCAGCCATCTTGCCGCGTTTGGGTGCGCAATGACATCATTCTCTCCATGCAGCAATATTACTGGCTGATTAATTCTCTTTATTCTTTCACGTATATCAGTCGTAAGTAGAATTTGCATCCCCGTTTGTAACCCAACTTCATCTAGTTTACCTTCTCGGAAAACGTTATCACGCAATTGTCTCAACAGTACTAAAGTATTGATGTCTCCACTTACCTGCAAGGTGAGAAATCTATTTAAAGTGGACACATAATCCCGTTTTAAATTCCTCATGAATAGCTTTAACGTTGCTGCTTCCATCGCCCATATCCAATCTTCGCGTTGAATAAAACTAGGCGTTGTGGATACTAAGACAAGCTTCTTGATTTGTTCCGGTTCATCCAATGCTAGTTCCATTGCCACCTGACCACCTAATGACCAACCACAAATAATACTGTTAGCGGGCAAACTCTCCCTAACCATTTCAGACATGTTCTTCAGCGTTACTGGCATATTAATCCAAGGAGCCGGACTAAGTCCGTGCCCAGGTAGATCTACTAGGTGCAAACGAAAATACTGCGCCAATCGGTTACGTACACTACTCCAAATACCACTGTGCATGGCCCAGCCGTGCAATAATACGAGATTAGGACCTTCACCAAGGGTTTCAACGTGAACCTTGCCCATAAATTCCACCACTATAAAGACGCATTCTGTTAAGCATTGAACGACTCATCTTCATCCAAAAGTTTAGTCTAAACTAATAACGAAGCTTTAATTGTGGAAGGATTTTCTCTTTTTCTGCTGCCCTTTTTCTGCTCATCAACGCCCCAGTAATCTGACTCCCACATAACAATTCTGGCTAATTGGACTGTTAGTATTAACTATTTGTTACACACTTCTGCTCTTTAACCTTCTCTTAGCAATTCAACATTTTATTCCAGTTCACGTAATACCATTGCCAACTGCTTGACGTCCTCTATGTTGTGTAAAGCAGATAACGAAATTCGTAACCTCGCTGAACCTTGGGGTACGGTCGGTGGGCGAATCGCTGGTATCAAGAAACCCTGTTCTCGTAATGCATTACTGATCTGTACGACCTCGCTACCTTCTCCGATAATCACGGGCTGAATAGGAGTAACAGACAGCAACAGCTTCCAGCGTAACGATTGCAATTCTTTTTTTAGGCACTCAGTAAGTTGTATCAATTTCTTGCGTCGCCACTCTTCACGCTCGATCAGCACTAAGCTTTTCAGTACAGCATGGGACAATAACGGAGGCGTAGCTGTGGTGTAGATATAGCTACGGGCATATTGAATCAGCATCTCGATAATTTCCGATTCCCCAGCGACGAAAGCGCCAAATACACCCGCCGCTTTACCTAGGGTTGCCATATAAATAATCCGTTGTGAACTAATATTAAAATGAGAAACGACTCCCCGCCCCTGCTGTCCTAGAACTCCGAACCCATGTGCATCATCAAGTAGTAGCCAAGCGTCGTATTTTTCGCACAATGCTATTAGCTTAATAACAGGTGCAATATCTCCATCCATACTAAACACTGCATCGGTCATCACTAACTTGCACTTAGCTTGAGACTTGGCTAGCCGTTGTTCTAAGATGGTCAAATCAAAATGCGGATATCGAATCAATCTTGCACGTGAAAGCAACGCAGCGTCATTGAGAGAAGCGTGATTGAGCCTGTCGGTAAATACTGCGTCACCATGGCCAACTAGTGCGGTTACAACTCCAACATTAGCCATATATCCGGAAGAAAATAGCAGCGCCCGTGGGAAACCTGTGAAATGCGCTAGCGCCTCTTCTAATCTATGATGAGACAAATGATGGCCGACAACCAGATGTGAAGCGCCCGCCCCCACCCCATATCGTATTGCACCTTCACAAACTGCCTCAATCAACTCGGGGTGACTAGCAAGACCAAGATAATCATTACTACTAAATGAAAGATATTTACGTCCTGCTATTGAGACATGAACCCCCTGTCGCCCTTCCAAAGTTTGGCGGTGTCGATACAGCCCATTACTTTTCCGGCTATGTAACCGTGTAGTAGAATCTGAGCGCATTCTAGCTGTTAGACTACAAGGATTGAAGTCCCAGCTTTCTGAACAAGACTTTATCTTGTTCTACTTCAGGATTACCAGTAGTGAGCAACTTATCACCATAGAAAATTGAATTGGCACCAGCAAGAAAACATAATGCCTGCACTACTTCAGACATCTCACTTCTACCGGCAGATAGCCTTACCATTGCTTTGGGCATAGTGATTCGAGCTATCGCGATGGTACGCACAAATTCTAGTGGATCAAGTGCCTCTGTGCCATACAGTGGGGTACCCTCAACTTGTACCAGATTATTGATGGGAACTGATTCTGGGTAAGGATCAAGATTCGCCAATTGTGCTATCAGTCCAGCACGCTCATAACGCGACTCACCCATGCCAACAATGCCACCACAGCATACGTACATACCTGCCCTGCGTACGTTCTCCAGAGTATCAAGACGATCCTGATAATCGCGAGTTGTGATAACTTCACCGTAAAATTCTGGCGCAGTATCAAGATTGTGATTGTAATAATCTAGTCCCGCCTGACTAAGTTGCTCGGCCTGCCCGGGCTTCAACATACCTAGTGTAGCGCAAGTTTGAAGCCCTAGCGCCTTCACTGCACTGACAATTTCTGTCATTTTCACTATATCGCGTTGTTTAGGCCCACGCCAAGCTGCGCCCATGCAGAAACGTGATGCGCCTTGTTCCTTTGCTGCTTTCGCTGTTGTAACCACCTTATCTAGCGATAACATGTCTTGGTCATCGATTCCAGTATGGTAACGCGCAGCTTGAGGGCAATATCCACAATCCTCGGAACACCCCCCCGTCTTAATCGAAATCAACGTAGACAACTGTATAAGATTGGCCTCGTGATGTTCTCGGTGAACAAACTGGGCTTGATAAATCAGATCATTGAATGGCAAATCTAGCAATGCTCTAATTTGAGAAACATTCCAGGACGAGGAATCAGTAGCTACTGTATTGGTTCTGCTGTCTGGCTGCTTTTTTATTATGTTGCCTATTTGGCTGGATGGTGACTGATTCATTCTAAGTCGTGTGTTATTCAAAATGCAGCAAATCATCAGGGATTAAGTTGGTGTTGTCAATTTTTTACTTAATATTGTTAAACAACTGATTAAACATTAGGTTGGTTCTTTTCCAGAAGAATTGCCCTCTTAAGGGTATATCTAGAAAAGAAAAACTTATATCTGCCATGCTTGAGTTGAGTATGTGTTTTACATATATATTAAGAAATAAGACTCTCTGTCGTCGGTTCTCGTTTGAGTAACACCTCTAACGCTATCTTGGCCGATACTCCATCATGAAGAATGCTACATACTGCTTGCGTGATTGGCATCTCAACATCCAGTTCTTGACTGAGCTTTAGTACTTCTCGCGCCGTATAAACTCCTTCTGCAACGTGCCCGAGTTCCCGTAGAATATCTGGCAACGACTTACCAGCTGCTAACATCAATCCTACCTGTCGGTTACGTGATCGGTCTCCAGTACAGGTAAGTATCAGATCACCCATCCCCGCTAGACCCATGAATGTTTCCATACTGCCGCCTAGCCTTAAACCTAGTCGGCTAATTTCTGCAAGCCCCCTTGTGATCAACGCAGCGCGAGCATTGTAACCTAAACCCATACCATCAGAAATACCGGCAGCAATGGCGATTACGTTTTTGATCGCTCCACCTGTTTCTACACCTACAATATCATTGCTTGAATAGACCCGTAATCGAGAAGTGTGTAATTGTGCCGCAGTATTTCTTGAGAATTTCTCATCGTGTGACGCCAAAGTTAAGGCAGCAGGCAATCCCTGAGCAACTTCCTGAGCAAAACTAGGCCCTGACAGTACACCATAAGGAGCCATACCAGAATACTCCTCCTGCACGACCTGATGTGGTAGCTTAGCAGATTGCGCTTCAAAACCCTTACCTCCCCAGATTACTGGCACAGACTTTCCACATGCAATAATTGCACGTAATGTCTCGCGTAATCCAGCCGTAGGAACAGCAACCAGCGCAAGTTCAACATCCGTAGCCACATGAAGATTGGACGTAAGTTGTACTGAATCAGGGAGTGGAAAATCTGGTAAGAATTGTCGATTGGTGTGTTGTAAAACAAGTTCAGCAAGATGATCCGGATCTTTGGTCCATAAAATAATCTTGTGACGAGAATTAGAGTTAACTGTAAGACTAATAGCTAGTGCGGTGCCCCAAGCACCTGCGCCTAAAATGGCTATTTTCATGAGCCCCAGACCTGGGTAATCTTAACGTAACCACTCTGCCCATCACGATGGCGCACCTTAATCCATCCATTTATGGAAGACTCCAGCCACTCTAAGATAACATTTTTCTGAGCCTGAAATACCAATGTAGAATTTGCATCTGCTTCTTGATATACATCAGCCTGTAATTCGATAACAATCACGAAGCGTTTATCACTTACTGCTTTCTGTTCTACCCAGGCAAGAGTACCACTACTATCACGAACCTTGACCCACCCTTCAACTTTCACTATAGCCTCCACTGGCAAATGACGACTTGCAACAAATAATTTATCGGCCTTTAGTGAAGGAGCGTTGTACATAATTACGGCATTATCAGCCATGGAAAGATACTCTAGTGCAGCAATAGCCTGTCCATGAGGACCTAGCAACAGGACCAACACTATAGTCCGAATCTGGTATCGTAGAAATAACATTGCTTTAAATATTTTATATTTCATTTCCAGTAAATGTATCTTACAAATATCAGCGTTTATACTACTGCTTTGGTTTGCCTGTGACTTTTTCTGACCCGTTTGTCATAGCTTGTCGTTTGTTTTCATTGTAGAGCGCTTCAAAATTTACTGGGCTCAAAATTACTGGTGGAAATCCAGCGCGTGTGACTATATCTGAAATTGTTTCACGCATGTATGGAAATATGACATTGGGACAAACTATATTCAATATAGAGGCCATTTCTGCTTCTTCTAGATTACGTATCTGGAAAATTCCAGCCTGCAGTGCCTCAACCAAAAATATAGTCTTATCCTTAGTTTTAGCAGTGATAGTTGCCGTTAGCACTACTTCATACATACCCTCGTTAATATGCTTATCATTAATCTGCAATTGCATATCAATTTTAGGTGCTTCGGCCTCAAGGAAAACCAACGGCGCATTGGGAATCTCTAATGACAAATCCTTGACATAGATTTTCTCGATGTTGAAAATGCGCTGCTGCTGTTCTTTCATATTGGATCCTATATTGAATGTATAAATACAAAATATAATGCAAAAAAGAGGTATGTGTTGTGGAACTCATTTTGTAAATTCGTATTTGTACGTAACTCTAAGACCAATATCTCAATGAGTAAATCTGTATCTTTATAGTGGGCCAATAAACTTAGACCGCCAACAATTTTACCAGCCCATCCTTTCGATTGAGTATGGCTAAATCTTCGTAACCTCCGACATGGGTTTTACCGATATAGATTTGTGGTACAGTGCGACGCCCGGTTTTCTCTAACATTTCGATATGCCGAGCGGGTTCCAAATCAATACGAATCTTTTCAATTTCTTCTACACCTTTAGAATGTAAGAGCTTTTCTGCCATTATGCAATATGGGCAAGAGCCAGTGGAATACATGACTATTCTGGTCATATGGTTGCTCTTATTTTTTCACTATTGGTAAGTTTGCCTGCGTCCACGTATCTATACCGCCTGCAAGATTATGTACATGGGGAAACCCATGGGCATGTAAAGTCGAACTTGCTGCTCCAGAACGAACACCGCTTTTATATATAACAACTATTGGTTTGTCCTTGAATTTTTCTAGCTCCTGCATACGATCCTTAATTTTGTCTGCTGGTATATGCTTAGAGTTTGCTATGTGTCCTGCATCATATTCACTTTCCTCCCGCACATCTAGTACCAGCGCATTCTTGTAATTGATAAGCTGTACCGCTATTAATGTACCCACCTCTTTGCCAGAGCCCCGCGACAGTAATTCCCACAGCAAAAAACTGCCGCTCACTACGACGATCATGATCAACACAATATTATTCTGCACAAATGCCAATTTTAGGTCCTTTTATTTTCTAAACTTTAGATTTTATCAGAGACTGGAATACTCTGGGGCTCTCTTGTTCCAACTAAAGCTCAATCCCGGGATAATTGCCGATAGATCTGTAAACTTTCCTACCTGCAACAACCTCTAGTGTAGCGTTGAAAAGATTAAAAGTTAAGCGCTAACAAAGCGGCCATAGGCCGTCTTCTTTCGTTTAGCTAATTTAAAAATACCTTTACAGATTATCTCCATCTATTCTAAATGCTGCAGTATTCACAAAAATATATTAAAATATCATGGTATTACAAGATACCCTACCAATAATCTCATCCTTTTTATAAAGGTTAATATGAAAAAAATTGTTCTTCTGCGACATGGAGAAAGTACTTGGAATAAGGAAAATCTCTTTACCGGTTGGACAGACGTGGATTTATCACCGAAAGGTTATGAAGAAGCTAGAAATTCTGGCAGATTATTACGAAAAGAAGGTTTCGTATTCGATATTGCATTTACCTCCGTATTAAAACGTGCCATTCGCACACTTTGGATCACACTGGACGAAATGGATCAAATGTGGATTCCAATCCATCATTCGTGGCGACTTAACGAACGGCACTATGGAGCACTACAAGGATTAAACAAAGCCGAGACGGTAGCTAAATACGGCGAAGAACAAGTTTTAATTTGGCGACGTAGCTATGACATTCAACCCCCCGCGCTAACCCCCAATGATACCCGCGACCCTGGACTTGATCCACGCTACCAGAATTTACCTAAGAAAGACGTCCCTCTGACCGAATGCCTTAAAGACACGGTTGCCAGATTCCTTCCTTACTGGAGTGAAACCATCGTTCCTATGATCCAATCTGGACGACGCGTCATCATTGTTGCCCACGGCAATTCACTACGAGCACTTGTTAAGCATCTAGATAATATCTCGAATCAAGAAGTCCTCGAACTTAATATCCCTACCGGAATTCCTCTCGTCTATGAACTTGACGGTAACTTAAAGCCTATTCAGCATTACTACTTAGGCGATCAGACAGAGATTAAAAAAGCTATGCAAGCAGTAGCAAATCAAGGCAAGATACAGCCTATCCCATGAGCTATTTGCATACATACACCCACGCAGGGCAGAAAGTATTTCTGTAGTTCAGCATAATCTCCAAAATAACTCTATATCATCATATAGACGCATGATATTTTCCACGTGAAGGCACCATTGAAACCCACAATATTAATTTTCGCTAATATGTGGTTGAACAAAGTTCCTAGGCTTATCCTTCTCTGCATTTTGATGTTATCAAATGCAATCTACGCTGCCCCTGAAGCTAGTAAAAAAAACTTGAACCAACTGCGCGATCGTATTGAATCCCTTCAAAAAGATCTTGAAAGTAAAGAGGAGTCGAAATCAGAGGTATCAGATGTTCTGCGTGAGGCAGAACAGGCTATCAGAAAAATTAGCCGCGAACTAGCCAACCTTACACACGAACGATACGAAGAAAAGAACAAGCTCGATCAGATACAAAAGAAACTTGATCTAACCAAGTACAAAATTGTTGCACAACAAACACATCTTAGCAAACTACTCTATCAGCAATACATTAGCGGACAACATGAATACTTCAGATTGCTGCTCAATCAACAAAACCCCAGCCAGGTTGAACGTAAAATGTATTATTACGGTTATCTCTCCCGTGCACGCGCGAAAAGCATCCATACTTTGCGTATTAATTTAGAGAAACTTCGAGCAATTGTTCATGAAAGTAACGAGAAAACCACGGAGATAACTTCAATTAAGACAAAACAAACTAGGCAAAAGAAGCTTCTGGAGCAGGAAGAAATTAGTTACAGAAAACTGCTCACTCGTATTTCTAAAGAAGTTGACCTGGAACGACGTAAAATTAGCACGCTTAAGCGTGATGAGGAGCGCCTCTCGCTTCTAGTAGAAAAAATTGGTAAGCACAAACTACGTTCGCACAAAGATCGGTCCACAACATTAAGTAACAATAGTTTGCCTGGTACACTGGCGGAAAGAAAAGAATTTTCGTCGCTAAAAGGACTCTTAAGTTTGCCAATACGCGGGGAAATCGTTAATCGTTTTGGTGGTCCACGCTCCAATGGAGGGATTACCTGGAAGGGTCTATTCATCCGTTCAACTATCGGAATGAATGTTAAAGCCATTGCTTATGGACAGGTAGTATTTGCGGACTGGCTGCGAGGATTTGGCAATATTTTGATTGTGGATCATGGTAACGGATATATGAGTCTTTATGGTAATAATCACATCCTTGCCAAGAAGGTAGGTGATACAATACATAGTGGTGATACCATTGCAATTGTCGGGAACAGCGGTGGTAACCCGGATTCCGGCCTATACTTTGAGCTGCGCCATAAAGGCAAACCATTTGACCCATTAAAATGGGTCAAATTAAAGTAAACAACACCATTATAACTGACAAGCTTGGAGAAACTGTAATGCGTAACAAACTTCAAAAATTTGGTTTGCTTCTAATCGGCGCGGTTGCAGGTGTAATGCTCAGCCTTAATTTTTCCGCTATAGCTGACAAAGATACCAATAAAATAATGCTCCCTCTTCCAGTTGAAGAGTTACGTGCATTTACCGAAGTATTCGGTCGAATTAAATCGAACTACGTTGAACAGGTTGAGGACGGAAAGTTAATTACTGAGGCCATCAATGGTATGCTGACTGGTCTTGATCCCCATTCAGCGTATTTGGACGCAGATGCCTATAGGGAGTTACAAATTGGCACTCAGGGAGAATTCGGTGGGCTGGGCATTGAAGTAACCATGGAAAATGGCTTTGTCAAAGTAATTTCACCAATAGAAGATACACCTGCATTTCACGCCGGCATGAAATCTGGCGACCTCATCATCAAACTGAACGATACAGCAGTCAAAGGTATGTCACTCAGTGATGCTATTAAAATTATGCGTGGCAAACCTAATACTCCCATCACTATCAGTGTACTCCGTAAAGGGGAGACCAAACCAATTTCATTTACGATAGTACGTGCGATTATTAAGATCGAAAGTGTCAAATCAAAGTTGATTGAGCCTGGCTATGCGTATATACGTATAACGCAGTTTCAGGAACAAACAGGGAAGAATCTAGCTAAGGCAATAGATAAATTGTTCAAAGAGAGCCCGATACCAATGAAAGGACTAGTACTAGATCTGCGGAATGACCCAGGTGGGTTGCTTAATGGTGCCGTGGCAGTGTCTGCTGCCTTCCTACCAGCTAACTCGCTTGTGGTTTATACTGACGGACGCACCAATGACGCTAAGATGAAACTCAAGGCTAGCCCTCAATTCTATCTTCGTAATGCCAAAAGCGATTATTTGAAAGAGTTACCGCCTGAAATCAAGACTGTGCCCATGATAACACTGGTAAATGGCGGGTCTGCTTCAGCTTCAGAAATCGTTGCGGGTGCATTGCAGGATCATAAGCGCTCTGTAGTAATGGGCACCCAGACCTTTGGTAAGGGTTCGGTGCAAACTATACTGCCATTAGGTAACAGCACTGCTATCAAGCTCACCACTGCACGCTACTACACGCCAAATGGACAATCCATCCAGGCTAAAGGAATCACACCAGACATTATAGACGAATCAGCAAAGGATGAATCTGGGCGATTACGTGAAGCAGATCTTGATGGTCATCTGTCTAATGGAAAAGACGAACAGAGCAAAGCAATCGAAGCAGCGAAAATAATGTTAAACCAAGAAACTGAAACACCCAAGTCAAATGGTAATGACAACAAAATCAAACAAATTGAAGAGCCAATAGTTCTTGGTTCTAGCAATGACTTATTACTAAAACAAGCAATGAATCATTTTAAAGGCATTACAGCACCAATAAATAAATCTGCAAAAGTTAATAACTAAAGGTGCGGAGAGCTGGAAAAATAATTCTGTCGTAAGTTATGAACGACGATCAGTTATTACGATACAGTCGCCATATTCTGTTGCAGCAATTAGGCATACACGGGCAGGAAAGACTGATCGAATCTCGTGCGCTAATAATCGGCTTGGGTGGGCTAGGTTCGCCAGTTGCAATATATCTTGCTGCTAGTGGAGTTGGCAAACTTATCATTTGTGATAACGACAATGTTGACCTCACTAATCTTCAGAGACAGATTATTCACAGCAACGAGACTATTGGCACATCAAAAGTTCACTCTGCGATGCAATCGATTGCAGCAATCAATCCTGAAGTAAATGTAGTTGCACTTCAGGAGTATGTTGACGAGGAAAGACTGTTGCAATTGGTAACAGAAGCCGATGTGGTAATAGATGCGAGTGACAATTTCGCTACCCGCCATGCAATAAACCAAGCCTGCGTTACTCACAAAAAACCACTTGTATCCGGTGCAGTCATCCGCTTCGACGGGCAAGTAGCCGTATTTAATTTAAGCGATTTTAACAGCCCCTGTTATCACTGTTTATTTCCAAAAAGTGGCGACAACGAAGACATGCGTTGTGCAATGATGGGCGTATTTGCCCCGTTGGTGGGCATTATCGGTTGCATACAAGCCACTGAGGCGCTCAAGATTTTACTCAGAATAGGAAAAACGCTAAATGGTCGCCTGCTGTTGCTTGATGGCCTAACTATGGAATCGCGCTCAATCAAATTAAATAAAGATCCAGCATGCATGGTTTGTGGTGTTAGTAAGATACCAACAACCTAATTTCTGGCACGAACATCTCAACCAAGAGAGGGGATCCATAATCCCGAAATCTAGATCCTGTTCAAACTACTTATCCGTAATTAGCGTTCCCACACCTTCATCCGTCAATACTTCTAACAATAATGCATGCTCCACCCGCCCATCAATGATGTGACAAGACTTGACTCCATTTTTTACTGCCTCCAAAGCTGAGCTAATTTTTGGCTGCATGCCACCATAAATAGTTCCATCAGAAAATAAGTCATCTACTTTCTTTGCCGTTAATCCAGTTAATAAGTTACCATCTTTTCCCTGAACACCAGGTATATTGGTAAGCAGTATCAATTTTTCTGCATTCAGAATTTCTGCTAGCTTCCCTGCAACCAGATCAGCATTGATATTGTAAGATTCGCCGTCCCTACCCACGCCTATGGGTGCAATTACCGGGATAAAATCACGTGTATCCAGCAATGCAATCAGAGCAGGATCGATGCTCTCGATCTCTCCCACCTGACCAATATCGATCCATTCATCTACTTTCTCTCTATTCTGAACCTGCATTTTTTTTGCATGAATAAAAGAACCATCCTTGCCTGTTAAACCCACTGCACGACCACCATGTTGGTTAATAAGATTAACGATGTTCTTGTTAACTAGTCCCCCTAGTACCATTTCCACCACATCCATAGTCTCTGTATCAGTTACACGCATTCCCTGAACAAATTCACCTTTCTTCCCAACACGCTTCAACATATCGTCTATTTGAGGCCCACCACCATGAACGATGACAGGATTCATTCCTACCAGCTTTAATAAAACTACATCCTGGGCAAAACTTTGCTTCAAGTTTTCCTCTGTCATGGCATTGCCGCCATATTTAATAACGATTGTTTTGCCGTGAAAACGCTGGATATACGGCAGCGCTTCAGCCAAGATCTTGACTTTTTCATTTGAAGTAAATGGAGATAACGGCATGGTTCTTCTCAATAAATTTCTGGCTATTTTACACTGTGAACTACTATCTTGGATATTTCATCGCTCTTTCACAGCACGATGACTTGGCAGTCTAGCTATTTTTTCCAAAAATTGATGAAATCATGTTTTTTAGGATTCAAATGCTGAGACCAACCCCTTACATGAGCCCGTTTACACTCCTTGACAAAATCTTTATCAGAAGCATCTGCTTCAGAGCAGGAATAGCTAGAAATAAATATTAGCATACCTTTCCAGTGCGGGATGCATGCCCCTTACTCTAAACCGTCAGTAGCAACAACTCATTAAGTCTTTTGACAAATGCAGCTGGATCTTCCAATTGGCCACCCTCAGCAAGTAATGCTTGGTCAAATAAAATGTAGCTCCAATCAGCAAAACGCTCCTCTTCGTATTTCAACCTCTGCACCATTGGATGATGAGGATTAATTTCAAGTATTGGCTTAGCATGTGTAACCTTCTGCCCAGCTGATTTAAGCAAGCGTTCTAAATTGCCGCCCATGTCGTGGCTCTCTGCTACCAGACAAGCTGGAGATTCTGTCAAGCGCAAAGTGATACGTACTTCCTTGACATGTGTGTCAAGGATACCTTTAATTTTATCGGTGAGCTCCTTGTATTCATTTGCCTCCTTTTCCTGCTCTTTTTTCTCTTCCTTGTTTTCAAGATTACCTAGATCAAGATTACCTTTTGCTATCGACTGTAGCGACTTCCCCTCAAATTCTGTCAGATTTGCCGCAAGCCACTCGTCTACACGCTCAAATAATAGTATTACTTCAATACCTTTCTTTTGAAAAACCTCCAAATGTGGGCTACTCCTAGTCGCTTTGAGACTATCGGCAGTAACGTAATAGATTTTTTCCTGCCCTTCTTTCATGCGCCCTATGTAATCATTCAATGACACAACTTGCTCATCGCTATCAGTATGGGTAGAAACAAAACGCAGCAGCTTGGCAATGTGTTCTCGGTTAGCATAGTCTTCTCCCACACCCTCCTTAAGAACCTGTCCAAATTCCTTCCAGAAGATTTTGTATTTCTCCTTGTCACTGTCTTGCTCGCTTTGGATTAGCTGATCAAGTAATCCCAATACTTTCTTCACAGATCCAGAACGTATTGACTCGATGTCTTTAGATTCCTGTAATATCTCGCGTGAAACATTCAGCGGAAGATCGTTAGAATCTATTACACCTCGTACAAAACGTAGATAATTTGGTAATAACTGCTCCGCATCATCCATAATAAAGACACGTTGCACATAAAGTTTTACTCCATGGCGATGCTCTCTATCAAACATATCAAATGGCGCGTGCGATGGGATATAAAGTAATTGAGTGTATTCATGTTTTCCCTCTACTTTGGTATGGACGTAAGCTAATGGTGGCTCGGAATCATGTGCCACATGCTTGTAGAATTCCTCATACTGCTCTAACGTAATCTCACTTTTTGGGCGCGCCCACAATGCGCTCGCCTGGTTAATGGTCTCGTCTTCGTCGGTAATAATGTTTTCGTTCTTTTCCTGAGACCATTCCTCTTTTTTTATAACGATAGGCAATGAAATATGATCGGAATACTTACGAATAATAGACCGTATCCTCCAACCATTGAGCAGATCATGCTCGCCTTCACGCAGATGCAAAATAACATCTGTACCGCGATCTGCTTTCTCTACCATCTCCAGCGTATAATCCCCTTCGCCACCAGATTCCCAGCGTACGCCATGCTCAGGAGTCAACCCGGCGCGACGGGTAATAAGTGTAACCTTGTCAGCGACAATAAAGGTTGAATAAAAACCAACTCCAAATTCACCGATTAAGTGCGCATCCTTGGCCTGATCACCAGTCAGCGTACTGAAAAATTCTCGGGTTCCAGACTTAGCAATGGTGCCAATGTGATCAATTACCTCTTGTCGCGACATTCCGATTCCATTATCGGAAACAGTGATGGTACGAGTCTTTGTATCATAGCTGACGCGAATTTTTAGGTCTGAATCAGATTCGTACAACGCACCATCCGTTAACCCCTCAAAGCGTAACTTGTCAGCGGCATCAGAAGAATTAGAAATTAATTCTCGCAAAAATATCTCCTTGTTGCTGTACAAGGAATGAATCATTAGTTTCAGAAGCTGTTTAGCTTCAGTTTGAAAACTTAAATGTTCTTTGGTAGCTGCGGCTTCCATGTTTCTTTCTCCTTGAAAAAAATGCAGTAAAATTATGGGGGCAATTCAGAAAATTTCAAGCAGTTTTAACTACAAAAAGAAAAATTCTGGGGCAAACCAGTGAATATATTACTTGTATTTATACTGGCTACTGTATGGCATAGACACACAGCGTCATGAGCGTTTGTGGGAAAATACCAAAAACAAGCACTGCCAGACCGTTTGCACTTATAAGTAATTCAACGTCGCCGTGCGGCGAAATGGGAACATTACTTTCAGGTTCATCGAAATACATTAGCTTGACGATTCTCAAGTAGTAGAATGCACCAATTAGGGAAAAAATTACCGCTGCCACAGCCAACCATACATAACCTACACTAATAACTGCCTGTAACACCGATAGCTTAGCGTAAAACCCGACAGTGGGTGGAATCCCAGCCAGCGAGAACATGAATAGCAAGGTAATGAACGCATACCAGGGATTACGTCTGTTAAGCCCTTTGAAGTCATCAAGCTTCTCAACTTCAAACTCTTCCCTCGATAGCAACATGATTATGCCGAATGTGCCTAAGGTCACTATCACATAAACCACAATATAGAACATTGAAGAACTATAACCATTCTCATCTGCACTTATGAAGCCAAGCAACATAAAACCCATATGTGAGATAGTGGAATATGCCAGCATGCGTTTAATATTTGTTTGGGCAATAGCGGCGAGATTACCAACCATCATTGACAGTACCGCTAAAATAATTAGCATCCCCTGCCAATCAGCCACCATTCCCTCCATTCCATCCGCCAGTATACGTATGGCAAAACCAAACGCTGCTAGTTTAGGTGCTGAACCAATAAACAGCACTACCGCTGTAGGTGCACCCTGATAGACATCCGGGACCCACATATGAAATGGTGCCACGCTTAGTTTGAAGCTAATACCGGCAATAATAAATACCAGCCCTACTACAAGCACAGTAGAATTAACACTACCACTCTGGATCACCTCACTAACGCGAGCAACATCTAGAGCGCCAGTAACACCATAAACTAAAGACATACCATACAGCAGAAAACCGGAAGCCAGTGCTCCTAGAACGAAGAATTTCATTGCCGCCTCGGTAGCAACTGCTGAATCGCGCTGCAAAGCTACCATGGTGAAGAGTGACAACGACAGGAGCTCCAATCCCAAGTACAAAGTAAGAAAATTACTGCCTGATATCATTACCATCATTCCTAGCGTAGCAAACAATACCAGGCTGAAAAATTCTCCGCTGAACATGCCACGCATATCAATATATTTATGTGAATACACAAGAAATATTGACACTGTAATATATACCATCATCTTTAGTACATCAGCCAAAGTGTCATCTACAAACATACCGGAGAAGGTGTAGATCACCTCAGGAACGGAAGTAATAAAAGTAATCAAGGCACAGCCGAATAGCGCAATTTGTGCTAGTAGATAAGTAACATAATGCATCTTCTTTCCTACCATAAGATCAGCCAACAACACCACACACACCATTACCAGAAGAAATATCTCTGGATAGGCAGGAGCTAAATTAGGCGGCAGAAAATTCATCAATCATCCTTAAACGGAGCAAAAGAATCGTATCTTGTTTCAGTTATAATTTGCTGTGTGCTATGTGCGCTAGCAGGTCATCAACCGTGGTATGCATCATTTCCGTCAACGGTAGTGGGTAAACTCCCATCCATAGCACTGCCACTGCTAGAATCGCCAATATCAAAATCTCTCGCCCGGTAACGTCCTTCAACCCTTCCACACCAGGACTAGCTACCGCACCAAACACTACCCGCTTGTACATCCACAGAGTATAGGCTGCGCCGAAAACCAGCGTGGTAGCAGCGAAAAATGCATACCAGAAATTTACCTTAATTGCCGCCATGATTACCATGAATTCTCCGACAAAACCGCTGGTACCCGGTAATCCAGCATTCGCCAATGCAAACAACATAAAGAATGCGGCAAATATAGGCATTTTGTTGGCCACACCACCATAATCAGAAATCTGGCGAGAATGTAATCGATCGTACATCATCCCCACGCAAAGAAACATCGCCCCGGAAATAAAACCGTGCGAAATGATTTGTACCATTGCACCCTCGATTCCATAAGCATTAAATAAAAAGAATCCTAGTGTGACGAACCCCATATGCGAGACTGATGCATAGGCAATTAGCTTTTTCATGTCTGCCTGTACTAGTGCAACTAGTCCGATGTATACAACCGCGATCAATGACAACCCTATCATCATGCCTGAAAGATACTGACTAGCATCTGGCACAATTGGCAGGGAAAACCGCAAAAAACCGTAACCACCTAGTTTTAGCAATATGGCTGCCAAAACTACTGAACCGCCCGTGGGCGCTTCTACATGTGCATCTGGTAACCAAGTATGTACTGGCCACATTGGGACCTTGACTGCGAATGCCATCAGAAAAGCGACGAATATCAAAATTTGCGGAACAAACTGCAACGGCAGCTTGTGAAAATCAAGTATCGAGAAACTGCCCCCAGAAACGTTATATAGATAAATAAATGCCACTAGCATCAGCAAGGAACCCATAAGTGTGTAAAGAAAGAACTTGATCGCCGCATACACACGATTAGGACCACCCCAAATACCAATGATAAGAAACATGGGAATTAATGACGCTTCCCAGAATACGAAAAACAAAATTGCGTCAAGTGATGAAAATACACCGTTGACAATTCCAGACATGACAAGAAACGCACCCATATATTGGGACACCCGGTTCGTTATTACCTGCCACCCGGCTATCACTACCAGTGGTGTAGTAAAACAGTTAAGCAGAATTAATGGTATAGCGATGCCATCTACGCCCAGGTGATAATGAATGTTAAATCGCTCAATCCAGGCATGGTATTCAACGAATTGCATGCCGCTCATGATTGGATCAAACTGGATATATAGGGGAATAGC
>QIFK01000164.1 GCA_003230615.1 Nitrosospira sp.
CCGGTAAGAACCGCCGAAGGTCGCCGTATTCGTGAAGCATTCATTGCGCCACCTGGGCATCACATTGTTTCTGCTGATTATTCACAGATTGAGTTACGCATCATGGCTCACATTTCAAAGGACAAAGGTTTACTCAAAGCATTTTCTGTAGGCGCGGATATTCATCGTGCCACTGCTGCGGAAGTGTTTGGTGTGTCACTCGATGAGGTAGATAATGAGCAGCGACGCTATGCCAAAATTATCAACTTTGGCCTGATTTATGGCATGTCTGAATACGGTCTTGCTATGCAGTTGGGTATTGAACGCACCGCTGCACGTGTTTATATGGATCGCTACTTTGCTCGTTACCCAGGTGTAGCAGACTACATGCAAAGTACTAGAGAAGATGCTAGAAAAACTGGTTACGTCGAGACCGTGTTTGGGCGTAGACTATGGCTACCGGAAATCAACAGTCCTAACGGTAATCGTAGACAAGCTGCAGAACGTGCTGCAATCAATGCTCCCATGCAAGGCACCGCAGCAGATATTGTGAAATTAGCTATGATTGCGGTGCATGATTGGCTGGCTCGAGAAAAACTATGTAGCAAACTTATTATGCAGGTCCACGACGAATTGGTGCTAGAGGTACCTGATGACGAGGTTGAAATAGTAAAACAAGAATTACCACAGCTCATGGGTGGTGCTGCTAAACTGGACGTCTCACTTCTAGTAAAGTTGGGAGTGGGATCAAATTGGGAGCGCGCGCACTAATATACTGAGTATTGGGGCATATGATCAACTATTTAGTGAAGATAAGGCAGTTTCGGGATTTACACCCTGCTTTTTTTATCTTCAACAAATGCTTTTTACTTGCTAAAACAATGAAAATTACCGTAAAATCACATCCTTTTCAATTTTAGATTCTTATAGGTGGTTCAAACATGGTTGTTATTCGATTGGCGCGAGGGGGTGCCAAGAAGCGCCCGTTTTTCAAAATGGTAGTAGCGGATTCTCGCAATGCGCGCGATGGCAAGTTCATTGAGCGCGTTGGTTTCTACAATCCTAAGGCGACCGAAGGTGAAGAAGGGCTGCGCGTGCGACTTGATCGAATTACTTATTGGCAATCACAGGGTGCACAGCTATCTGACACCGTAACAAGGCTTGTCAAGCAATTTGGCGCAAAGCAAAAAACCGCAGAAAGCAACTAAGGTAAGCAAAGAAACTGAATCCATGGTAGTTATGGGGCAGATTATTAGCCCCTTTGGTGTACTTGGCTGGGTTAAGGTTTTTCCTTTCACTGAATTTGTGGATGGGTTGCTTGATTACCCTGTGTGGTGGGTAGGTAAGGGTGATGGAAAGTGGCGTGAGATGAATGTTACCGAGTGTAATGTTCATGCGAAAATGTTAACTGCTATGTTGGAGCAGTGTCCTGACCGTACTGCGGCGATGATGTTGAGTGGCATGCAGATTGCAATTCCTCGTAACCAATTACCAGTGTTATCAGATAGTGGTGAAGATGGTTATTACTGGTCAGATATAATTGATCTAAAAGTGGTCAATTTGCAGGGGGAAGAACTGGGAAACGTAACTGGTTTAATAGAGTCCGGCTCTAGTGATGTTCTGCAAGTTCGGAGCCTGAAAGAAAGTAAAAGTGAAAGACTGATTCCATTCGTCGATCAAGTAGTTGTGAAAGTAGATTTAAAAGCTTGCCAGATTATTGTTGATTGGGGATTGGATTACTAGGGTGACGGACGATGGCTTTTGAATTTGACGTCATTACGTTATTTCCAGAAATGTTCAATGCCATAACAAAACATGGCGTAACTGGACGGGCGGAAGAAAACAAGTTTTATGAGCTACACACATGGAATCCACGTGATTTTACTGAGAATGTTCATCGCACAGTAGATGATCGTCCCTACGGTGGGGGCGCGGGGATGGTGGCGCTGGTTGACCCACTGGAAAAAGCCGTTACAGCAGCCAAAGTAAGGCAGGCTGCATGTGGAGTCCGTGGGATGAAAGTGATTTATCTTTCTCCCCAGGGTCGGATTTTTGACCATGAATTAGTGAAGGAGTTAGGCCAGTTACCAGGGTTAGTGCTAATTTCTGGTCGCTACGAAGGTGTGGATGAGCGCCTGATAAAACGGCAGGTGGACGAGGAAATTTCTATCGGCGATTATGTACTTTCTGGCGGTGAGCTACCAGCAATGGTGTTGATAGACAGTATAGTGAGACGGATTCCAGGTGTATTAGGTGATCCGGAATCAGCGGACCAGGACTCATTCGTGAATGGTTTATTGGACTTTCCTCACTATACGCGTCCTGAAGTTTATCAAGGGGACGTCGTGCCGGAGGCATTGATGTCCGGAGACCATGTTAGAATCAACCGCTGGCGCTTGCAGCAGGCATTGGGTAGGACATGGCTCAGGCGCCCGGATTTGTTAGCGTTGAGAATTAAACAAGGTATGACCACTGAAGAAAATAAACTACTAGACGAGTTTAAGAAGAATTATAAGGCTAATCAGAACAAAATGAATCAAAGTAAGGAGTAGAGATGAATCTGATTGAACAACTTGAAACAGAAGAAATTAAACGCTTAAACAAGACAATTCCGGATTTTTCCCCTGGTGACACTGTGATTGTTAACGTAAAAGTTGTTGAAGGTGATCGTAGTCGCGTTCAAGCTTACGAAGGAGTGATTATCGCCAAACGCAATCGCGGTCTCAACTCAGCTTTTACAGTGCGGAAAGTATCCAGCGGCGAAGGTGTAGAACGTACTTTCCAAACTTATTCACCACTGATTGCTAGTATAGAGATCAAACGCCGTGGAGATGTACGTCGCGCAAAGCTTTATTATCTTAGAGACCGTTCTGGCAAATCGGCGCGTATTCGGGAGAAGCTCCCTGCACGCTCGGCAGTAAAAAAAGAAGCAGTAAAAAAAGAAGCAGTAAAAAAAGAACAAGCCTAAGATTCTGGCTGTGAACATTCAACTGTGTTACTAGACCTTCAGTCGAATTAGCACTAGATTCTATTGATGTTGCTTCTTTTTATGTGGTTTGTGTTCAATTTCCTTATACCAAATATTATATAGCTCATCCGGCCATATTGACGTAATCCAAACTGTTACGTCATTGATTTCCTGGTTAGTTAATTTATCATCCCATGCAGGCATTCCTCCCATACCAGATGGGCTACCTTCACGGATCATTTTCTCCAATGTCTCAGTTGAATGGTGCCAAGTGTGAGCGCTACCATTTAGAGGCGGTGGAGGGTACCTGCCATCTGCGCCTTGTTTCTTCCATCCTGGAGTAGATTCTCCTTTCGGCCCATGACAGGTAGCACAATTTGCTTCATAAATAACCTCACCGCGCTTAACTTTCTCTGGATCTAGTTTACGCATTTCTAAAGTCTGTGTCTGTTGCTTCGGTTCGGCTACAGGTGGTGGTGGCGTCACGGTGTTAGATAAGGTCGATAAAGGTCTTAATGAGGCTGGTATGGTTTTGGGTACAGGTGGGGTTGGTTCGCTGCAGCCTAAAATGAATCCAGATGCTACACCTAGCAGCAGGAGGTGGCGACGGTAATGAGAAAGAAATAATAACTTTACACCGTTCATTTCAGTCTCATTACTGATTTGTTTTTATCAGATGGAAGGTGGCGACTATACACACTCACATTTCCTTTTTTGTTAATTAAAAGTACGTTATAGGGATTACTACGGGAACTTTCCATACCAGGAGAGCCCTTAGGCATACCGGGAACAGCCAGGCCGATAGCATTGGGACGTTCGCTAAGAAATCTTTTAATGTCACTTGCCGGTACGTGCCCTTCGATAACATAACCTTCAACAAGAGAAGTATGGCACGACCCGAGTGAGGGGGAAATACCCGCACGTTTCCGCGCTTCCCTGTTGCCTACGTTCCTAGTTTCTACAGTAAAACCATTGGCGCGCATATGGTCGACCCATTTTCCGCAGCATTTACAGGTTGGACTTTTATAGACTTCAACCTTAGTTGCAGCGGCGTATGACATTATTCCGCATAGGGATATGGCGAGGATGAATCTTGATAATAAAGTGCAAGCGGATGTTTTCATATGGTTATTTTTTCCTTTCCGTTATTATGATTAGTTTCAGAAGAATAAATCGCCTAAATCAAGCCTATTCATAAGGTAAATACGATATAAATATTTTTTATGGCATTTTCCATCAGTAGCAGTCGCTGTATGCTTGTACAAATTTAATTTTAAAAGTAGGCTTATTTAATCATTAGTACCAATTCGTATTCATACTTGTCATTACGCCAGGATATCAGGTACTAGTTGTTCTTTAAGTTTAGTAATCATATCCTTGAGTTGCAGTCTTCTTTTTTTTAGACGCTTTAGTTGTAATTGATCGGGGTAGGGATTCTCTGATAACTTGGTAATGACAGCATCCAGGTCGTGATGTTCGACTTGCATATTTATAATTCTGCATTTGATTGCCTCGATCTCGCGATTCATGATCACTCCCTGATATCAATATATCAAAAAAAATCATAATCGCCCAATTTGAAATAGCGATGGTACGAAGCAATGTGAGGGTAGATATGATTATTCATATGTGAAGATAAGCAAGACTACACAGCAGTAATCCCTTATTTCTTTGTAAACAATATTGCTGGTGATCTACAATAGGTCAGAACAGCTGGTAAATTCCCTGCTGCCACCCCGTCACAACCATCAGCAATAACTGAATGATAACTAGTACAAACAGTGGTGATAGATCGATGTTACCAATGGGTGGAATGCGCTCACGGAAAATTCTTAGGAATGGTCTGGTGAAACTGTCAAGCAAGGGTGCCATAGGACTATGTGGGCTGAACCAAGAGAGTACGGCCTGAACAATTACCGCTATCATAACAATGTGGAAACTCATCTTGATGATTTCTACAAATGCTAGCAGCACAAGTCCCGTAATCACTGTGCCTATGGTCGAACTAAAATTATAACCCTGAAGCTTATATATTCCTGCTAGCAGAATAAATTGTATAAGCCACGCTAACAGAAGTGTTGAAAGATCAATACCCCGTAGACCAGGGATCATTCTGCGCGTAGGGCGGACAATAAAGTCGGTAAGGGCGATGAGGAATTGTGATAGCGGATTACGGTACGGTGTGCGCATCAGTTGCATATAAAAGCGCAGTAGTAGTGCAAGAGAGAATAGTCCCAGCAATGTGTTGAATATAAAGATAAGAATCTGATTAAGCACGTATTTTCCTAGTACGTAAGAATCTGTATCTGAAGATTATTTGCTACCGAACTCATTGCCAAGTTCGCGCGCGCGTTCATTTGACGCATGAATCGCACGTATGATTTTCCTATTAATACCATCATTTTCCATCGTTTGTATCGCATGCTCAGTAGTGCCATTCTTTGAAGTCACGTTTTCACGTAGTGTGGTGACATTTTCGTTGCTCTGGATCGCTAGCTTTGCTGCACCGAGAAAGGTTTCCAGGCTTAACTGGCGGGCCTGAGTTTCATCGAGACCTAGCTCTCGCCCTGCCTGCTGCATTGCTTCGATGAAATAGAAGACATAAGCTGGGCCGCTCCCGGACACAGCAGTGACCGCATCCAATAACTCTTCGCGTTCAAACCATAGTACGGACCCCACTGCTGATAGTATGGCCTCTGCATCTTGTTTTTCATTTGTATTTACTTCGGGTAGAGCAAAGAGACCAGTGACCGCTGCGCGGATCAGTGCAGGTGTGTTTGGCATGGCCCTTATCACACGCGTATAACCGCCCAGCCAGCGGCATATTTCTGTGGTTCGGATCCCGGCGACAATAGAAATAACCAAATGCGTCTTAAGGAGTGGTGCAAGTTCCTGTGCCACGGATGAAAGCTGCTGTGGCTTTACAGCAAGAAGGATCACGTTACAGTCAACCATTCTATCGGAAAGTTCTGCCATCACTTCTACGCTAAACTTTCGGTATATTTTCTCACGGACTTCAGCATTTATCTCTACCACATGTATCTGAGCAGTTGAGTAACCTTGTTGTAACAGTCCGCCGATCAAAGCGGAAGCCATGTTACCTCCACCAATGAAGGCTATATTCATATAAACCCTTTGATTGTGAAAGTGTGTAAACTCAAATGATATACCAAGCTAGGATAATTCATGGATTTGATCGTCGAAAGTATCGGTAAGGCGTTTCCTGAAACTTTGGGATTTCGATAATATCGAGACTTATTTCTGACAGCCTGGGCAATAAAAACTTGAGCGTTGCCCCTGCTTGATTTGCTTGATTGCAACTCCACATTTTCGGCATGGCTTCCCGCTACGTTTATACACCCAATACTGTTGTTGGAAATAGCCAGGGCTACTATTGCTATTGACGAAATTGCGTAGACTGCTACCACCTGCAGTAATAGCAAGTTTAAGCGTTTTCTTTATAACACAAACCAGCTTATCATAGCGATTTATACCAATTCTACCTGCAGCGATTTTGGGATTGATGCCGGCATGGAATAGAGCTTCACTGGCGTAAATGTTGCCGATACCGACAACGATTCTGCTGTTCATTAGAATTTCCTTGATACTGGCGCTACGGCCACGAGTCTTTTCGTAAAGCAAGTTTCCGCTAAATGTTGCAGTAAGTGGCTCAGGTCCAAGATGGGCTAGCAGTCGGTGGCGCATGACATCACTAGTTGTCCACAAAACCGCACCAAAACGTCGTGGGTCTCTTAAGCGCAAAATCATACCATTACCCAAAGTTAGGTCGAAATGATCGTGTTTTTGTGGGGGTGTCTTGCTAGCTAATATTAGCAGACTGCCTGACATTCCTAAGTGCAGAATCAGCGTACCTTTGCCACAATCAAGTAGAAGATATTTTCCGCGTCGTGTTACTTCACGAATTTCCAGCCCAACTAATACATTTTTCAGATTGTTTGGAATCGGCCAGCGTAGACATGGATTACGTATTATTACACTAGTGATGTGTTGTCTTACCAAATGGGGCTCAATGCCTCGACAAACTACCTCAACTTCGGGTAATTCAGGCATCTTTACTCCTATAAATCAAAATTCATCATAATATACTGTTATTAAACCAACATTTTATGTTTATATGTTAATAATATGGGATACCCTAAAACTTTTTCGCTGAAGATTAAATGTTGGTGTAGTTAACTCAACTTCCTGAATTTATAGAGGCTAGTGTCATATCAATTCATTTTCTTCTCCTTCGTTGCCACCATACAGTTATTCCACATACTAAAAAAAAGAGTGGAAGAATAATAAGGAAAACAGAGACAATTACAGTCAAAGCAGACTTACTCATGGTCAGATTGCTGTCAAGCGTAGCGCGGGGTTGGATTGTAATGAGGTTTTCGTCTTCTACAAGCCAGTTGATGAGATTGATGCCGAAATCAAGATTGCTGCCGTTACCTAGATAGCTGTTGGCTAGGAAATGGCCGCTTCCGATTACTACAACATGTTGCTCGCGGTCTTGTAAGGTGCGTCTGAGTGCAGCGGCGATGCTTATCGGCCCAGCTACGTCATACATTTCATCAAAAGTAACATCGCTCTCCAGCTTACCTGTTTCTACCCATCCGTTTTGTGCAACTTCTACCAACGAGACACTGTTCCATTCCTTACTTTCGTTCAAACTTATCTGGCGCGCAAAGGGAAAAATCGTGATGTTGTTGAAATTACGTGTGATTGGGTGCTGTCCATAATTCGCACCCAATGCGAACGTAATAGGTGCTTTTAGTTGTTGTGACTGAGGATCAACAACTACACCCGGTGTGAGTGTTAAACTTAATTTCTCCGCTAACGGTTGCAATCCACGTAAAGATTCTTGATCGATTAGCCACAATAGGTTGCCACCACGAGCAACGTACGCAAGTATTTTATCCACTTCACCTTTTAGTAAGTCCACCTGTGGTGAGGCAATAATAAGCACACTTGCGTTGATTGGTACATCCTGAGCAATAGCTAGATTTAGCGAGTCAGTTTTAAAACCTTTCATAGACAATTGCTTTCCAAATTCTCCCAGATCATGATTGGCGCGACCATCAAGTCTACGTTCACCATGGCCACTAAGACCCATCACCAGTTTTTCACCAGAACGCACCAACCGTATCAGTAAATTAGTAAATACCTGTTCATTGACTATAGTTAAATGTTCGCTTCGACCATTAAATGTCACTACCATTTCACCATTAACCTTGATTCCTGCTTCCTGAGTGACCTTCGGATGCTCCGTGGGATCAATAAATGTGAACGTAAAATCGGGCTTAATGCGTTGATAAAGTCTAAGGAACTCACTTATGATATTGCGAATATCTCCTAATCGTGCATCCTGATCTGTGACATAGACAGTGACGGTAACTGGACCATCCATCTTTTGCAGTATCTCTGCACTCGCTTGGTTCAGAGTATTGCGTCCATTCTGGCTGATATCCCACTGAACATTATATTCTCGTCCTAGGTAACCCAGTAATCCTACCAATAGCAATAGCAGCAAAACAAACAGGCCATTTTGTATTAATAGGCGCATACGCAATTTTTTGTTTATCGTAATCACTAGAACACACTTATCCTATATTCAGCCACGCAGACGTTCCCCATCTAATTTGCGGATAGACAGCACTATAAAGGTAATTGTAAACAATAAAAAATATACAAGATCAAAAGTGTCGATCACGCCATGATTAAAATTTTCAAAATGTTTAAGGAGAGAGAAGTCTTGTGCAATGTTGTCTATGTCATTCGTAGTAATGTCTATTGCCCATAGCACTAGTAGTGCTCCCAACGCACCTGCAGCAGCAATCGCAGGTTGTGCGGTGAGGCAGGACATAAATAATCCCAGAGAGGCAAAACAAGCGGCTATCAGAATCAGTCCAGCGGTGTTACTCAACAATAAACCGAAATCTAATGCACTTCCAGCCAGCAGCGAGATCGATAGCATAAAAACCAGGGTGATTACTGCGGAGAAGAAAATCATCAGACCTAGAAATTTACCTAACACGATCTCAGTCATAGAAATCGGAGCAGAAATGAGAAAAGTCATAGTGTGATTATGGCGTTCCTCGGCAATGAGTCTCATGGTCAGAAGTGGAGTGGCCATCATAAATACTACTGCAGCCGTGGCAAATACCGGCGCAGCAATAATTTCTGTCACTCCTGGTGGGTTGGCGATTTGTAATAGTTGTGGTTGTATTTCAAGAAAGGCGTCGAGGCGACCAAGAAAGATCCATGCCAGAACCAACTGCATTAGAGCGAGTAGTGTCCAGGCAAGTGGAGAAGCAAATAGAGTTTTTAATTCTTTATGAGCTATGATGAAAATCATAAAATTAGGGGTTTCCTAAGGTTTGATTGTTCAGGGTAAGTTGCGCAAACATTTCTTCTAAGTTAATTTCTTTTTGTTTTAGCCCGAATAGCGTGTCGTTAAATACCAGCTGTCCTTGGTGCATGATCTGTATCTGATTACACACGCTTTCAACCACTGGTAAGATGTGAGTGGAGAGAATCACACTGTGCTTTGCGCCCAGTTCACGGATTAAAGAAAGAATTTCACGCACCTGATTAGGGTCGAGTCCAACTGTTGGCTCATCAAGGATGACTACATCGGGGTTATGAATAATTGCTTGAGCAATTCCTACTCGTTGTCGATACCCCTTTGACAGAGAGCCAATTAAATATTTACCCACATCTTTCAGCCCGCAGTGTAGCTTGACTTCATCCAGAACAGATAATAAATTAATGGCGCTGACTCGATGTAACTTGGCAGCGAATCGTAGGTATTCGTTTACCGTTAATTCTTGGTATAGAGGTGGTGTTTCGGGAAGATATCCGATATGTGTTTTGGCGTCACGTGGATTGTCTAGTAAATCTACACCACAAATTTCTACGCTGCCACTGCTGGGGGCAAGATTACCAGTAAGCATACGCATGGTGGTAGTTTTTCCGGCGCCATTAGGGCCAAGGAATCCAAGTACTTCACCACGCTTCAATTTCAGATTAATTTCTCGGACAGCAGTATGGGCACCGAAGTTTCGGCTTAGGTTATGGGCAGAGATAGTGATCATAAAAATGTTTTCAGTCTTGAGAGTTTATTTCTTTAAGCACTAATTTGCGGACATCCAATACTTGGTAAATGAGTCTATCTGCTTCATTTTTTAAGTATCAGATAGGTTTATTTAGAACTTTATGCTTGTAGTAATACCTATAAAAGTGAGAAATCGTATTGAAACCTTAAAGCTTATCGGTAGTCTACTTGTGATGAAAGTAAAATATACCTAATATATGGTTTGTGTTAAAGCTTGTTTTTGACTTTTATAACTTTAATTTGGATCTTTGTGTGGATTTATTTATGAATTTTAAATTTCTTGGCTTGACGTTATTCCTTTGTATCGCTGCTTGTGCACAGATCCCAGGAAAATCTGTAGTTGAGGTAGATAAACTAGAGAAGTTAGGGGAGCAAGACGAAGTTGGACAGCCAGAATTACCCAAACAGGATTTGACTGACTCTATGTTGTTTGATTTCTTGTTGGGGGAGACAGCTATTCAGCGCGGAGATTCAAAAACTGCTACGGAGAGTTATCTCAGGCTGGCAAAGACCACCCGGGACCCGCGTGTCGCTCAGCGTGCTACCGAGGTGGCGCTTTTATCAGGTAAACTCTTTGTAGCGTTGTCTACAGCAACGATTTGGGTGGAACTCGATCCAAATTCGGTGGTTGCTAACCAGACCATAGCGTCGATATTGGTGAGTACAGGTAGGCTGGATGAAGCTCGACCTTACTTGGACAAGTTGCTAGCTATGGAAGACAATGTTGGTAAGTTTTTCATGCAGTTGAACAATCTATTGGTACGTAATGTAGATAAGACAGAAGCACTTGAATTGGTGCAACAGTTCGCTAAACCCTATCCCAAATTGCCAGAAGCTCATTTTGCTGTGGCCCAGGCAGCGTGGTTTGCGAATCGGATTGATATTGCGCAGCAACAGATGAAGCTCGTATTGACTTTGCGCCCGGGCTGGGAGAAGGCTGCAATTCAGAACGGGCGTATACTGCGTCGAATCTCCAGCGCGCGCGCTATAGAGTTTTATGAGAGTTATCTCGAGACTTATCCCAAGGCCAACAAAACACGTATTGTTTTTGCACAGATGCTGGTAGCAGAGAGAAATTACATCAAGGCTCGCAGCCAGTTTCAACAACTTCTGACAAAGAATCCAGAGAATGCTAATGTTGTTCTAGCAGTGGGGTTACTGTCTATGGAGTTGCGTGACTTTGATGCTGCTGAGGAAAATTTCAAAAAAGCGTTAGAGCTGGGTTATAAAGATTTAAATGCGATACGTTTTTATCTGGCCAGAATTTATGAGCAAACCCAGCGCATTGATCTCGCTATGGAGTGGTATCGTTCGGTGGACAGAGGCAATCAATTCCTTCCAGCACAAATTAGATACGCTTTCTTACTTTCCAAACAAGGAAAATTGAGTGAAGCTCGCAAGCACTTACAACAAATCCCAGTCAAGAATGATCAGCAACGTGCTCATCTGATAGTTACTGAAGCAGAATTATTGCGTGAGGCAGGCGCCCATCAGAAGGTATTTTATTTACTCAGTAATGGCCTAGAAACATTACCTGATTATCCAGAATTGCTCTACGATCGTGCTATGGCTGCTGAGAAAATCGGCAAATCTGATATTTTGGAAAAAGATTTACGTAAGCTGATTCAGTTAAAGCCAGACCATGCTCACGCCCACAATGCGCTCGGCTATAGTTTTGCAGAACACAACAACCGCTTACCGGAAGCGCTGGAGTTGATCGAAAAGGCCATTAAACTTTCTCCTGAGGATCCATACATCATAGACAGTTTGGGCTGGGTGTATTACCGAATGGGTAATCTTAATAAAGGAGCAACATATCTGAAGCAAGCGTTCGTGATTAAACCCGATCCAGAAATCGCAGCTCATTTGGGTGAGGTTTTGTGGATGCAGGGCACGAAGGAAGAAGCGAAAGAGATTTGGCGTTCCACCATCAAAAGTCATCCAGAAAATAAAGTATTGCTCAATACCATGAAGAAATTCATGCCTTAGCGTGGCATTTGGAAAATGATAAATCATTTTGGTAGGAGACGCCTTTTATCTGAGGTGTGGCCGCCAGTATTTTCTGGAAGAAGGTTCTCTTTCTCTCTCTATCGGTGGTTGATCTTTTGTGCATTTTCTTTGCTTGTCGGCTGCGCCTCATTTTCTCCGAAGGCAGTCGTTGTGAATACTATCGTAATTGAGCCGGGAGCAGGTACGATTCCCGTAAATTTTGAACTTATGGGTAGGATCTCAGCAAAAGATGGGAAGCAAGGTTTTTCCGGTGGGGTGCGCTGGCTCCATACCAACGCAGACGATGAAATTTACCTTCTTTCTCCATTTGGGCAGATTGTGGCACAAATTCGACGTAATCAAGATGTTGTTTTACTTACAACCTCTGAACAAAAGATTTACCGTGCTGCTGATGTAGAAGGTCTGACTAAACAAATATTGGGCTGGCGTTTGCCACTGTTAGGTTTGCAATTCTGGGTTAGAGGCGTGAATTCGCCTACAACGAAATCGGAGATGGATATGGATATAGACGGGCGTGTAGTGGCCATACGACAGGATGGATGGGAGATCGCATATTCAAGTTATTTTCCATCGCAATTCACACAAGCTGCGCGTCCTAGAGTATTGGTTCTAAATCGTAGTGAACTTAAAATTAAATTAGTAATAGACAACTGGGAGACTAAATAGCAATTTGCTAAATCAAGTAAACGTTAATCAATGATCAAACTCACCTACTCTGCTCCTGCAAAACTTAATTTGTTTCTACATGTGGTAGGTCGTAGACAGGACGGTTACCATTTACTACAAACAGTTTTTCGTTTGCTCGATTTTTCTGATCAGTTGAGCTTCATTGTACGGGAAGATGGCGAGATCAAGTTACATACACCTATTTCTGGAGTACCTGTAGAGAAAGATTTGTGCATCCGTGCGGCGAAGTTATTACAGCAGGAAAGTGGTATACAACTTGGTATAGAAGTATTCCTAGAAAAACGTATTCCAATGGGCGGTGGGCTTGGTGGGGGTAGTTCAGATGCGGCAACTACGCTCTTGGTGCTCAACCGCTTGTGGGGTTTAGACTGGGGCAGGGAAAGGCTAATGAAGTTGGGTCTTAGTCTGGGTGCAGACGTACCTGTTTTCATTTTTGGCGAGAATGCTTTTGCCGAGGGGATAGGTGAAAAGCTCGTGCCTATCGCGTTGCTGCCTGCTTGGTATCTGATTCTGGTGCCACCTGTGCAAGTGTCAACAGCAGAGATTTTTGGCAGTAAAGAATTGACAAGAAACACAATTCCGGTCAAAATACCGCCCTTTTCTGTCGAGCACGGACATAATGATTTAGAGTCGGTGGTATGCTTAGCATATCCCGAAGTAGCGCGCCACCTAGAATGGCTTAAACGGCTAGACAGCGCTACGATGGTAGCAATGACCGGTTCTGGTGCATGTGTGTTCGCCGAGTTTGTTACGGAGTCGGCAGCACGAATGGCGCTTACAAGTGTTCCTATCGATATGAGTGGTTTTGTGGTGCAGGGATTGGATCGGCATCCCATGCAAGATTTTGCGAGACGGTAATTCGTAATTCTGGGGAGTCGCCAAGTGGTAAGGCACTGGGTTTTGATCCCAGCATTCGTAGGTTCGATCCCTACCTCCCCAGCCATATATAATAGGGACTAATTGAGTGGTTTTGTGGTGCAGGGATTGGATCGGCATTCCATGAAAATTTGCGAGACGGTAATTCGTAATTCTGGGGAGTCGCCAAGTGGTAAGGCACTGGGTTCTGATCCCAGCATTCGTAGGTTCGATCCCTACCTCCCCAGCCATATATAATATAGGGACTAAGGTCCAGGCTATTTTTCGATATGATGTTGTAAGGAATTACTTTTGTTCCCTAGAACCTAGTCTAACGCTATGTCTTACGACAGCCTAATGGTGTTCACCGGTACCGCCAATCCTAAGCTGGCTCAGGATGTCGTACGGCATCTTAGCATCCACCTGGGACGTGCAACGGTCGACCGTTTTAGCGATAGTGAGATAATGGTGGAAATCCTTGAGAACGTACGCGGCAAAGACGTGTTTGTGTTGCAGTCTACTTGCATGCCTTCGAACGATAGTTTAATGGAAGTTTTGGTAATGGTAGATGCATTAAAACGTGCTTCTGCTGGGCGTATTACTGCAGCAATTCCTTATTTTGGTTATGCACGTCAGGACAGAAGGCCACGTTCAGTGCGGGTGCCAATCACTGCAAAAGTAGTGGCGAATATGCTAACTACTGTTGGAATCGATAGACTACTGACAATGGATTTACACTCGGATCAGATTCAAGGGTTCTTTGATATTTCAGTAGACAATATCTACGGTATGCCGATTCTGCTAGGTGACGTTTGGAAGTGTAATTACCAGAATCTAGTAGTGGTTTCGCCTGATGTAGGTGGTGTAGTGCGAGCAAGGGAAATGGCGAAGCGCCTAGAATGTGATCTAGCGATTATAGACAAGCGACGTCCTAAGCCCAATGTTGCCAAGGTAATGAATATTATCGGTGAAGTTAAGGGGCGCACTTGCGTTATTATGGATGATATGGTGGACACTGCTAACACTTTGTGTGAGGCAGCTAGGGCATTAAAAGAAGAGGGCGCACAAAGTGTGGTAGCTTATTGTACTCACCCGGTACTTTCGGGTGAGTCTGTGAAGCGTATTGAAAGTTCTGCGCTAGACAAGTTGGTAGTTACGGACACTATTCCCTTGCGTGATGATGCGAAGGCTTGTAAACGCATTCAACAGTTGAGCGTGGCAAGTTTGTTGGCAGAAACGATGTTAAGGATTAGTAATGAAGATTCAGTAAGTTCACTATTCATGGATTAAGGATAAGGAGATATCTTTTTACTTGGATCATCTGGTCGCGGATAATCCTATTTTGGAGAAGTAAAATGCAAATCGAAATCAGTGCTAATAAACGTGTGTTACAGGGCAAAGGTGCGAGCCGCCGCCTGCGTGGTTGCGGAAAGATTCCGGGAATTATCTATGGTGGAGAAAATCCAGCACAAGCTATTGAACTTGACCATAACAACATATATCACAAGCTCAAGCTAGAAGCTTTTCATGCCTCCATCCTGTCCATTGATTTGGGAGGAAAAAAAGAACAGGTATTATTGCGCGACCTGCAAATGCACCCGTTTAAGTTGCAGGTATTGCACATTGACTTCCAGCGGGTTGACCAGAACAAGAAGATACATATGAAGGTGCCGCTGCACTTTATTAATGCCGATGTTTCACCTGGAGTAAAAATATCTGGTGGCATTGTCAGCCACGTACTCACTGAATTAGATATATCCTGTTTACCGAAAGATTTACCTGAATATATTCAGGTCGATTTGGCTGAGTTGGCTGCTAATAATTCAGTGCACCTGAGTGACCTAAAGATGCCTCATGGAGTCGAAATACCTATGTTGACAAGAGGGGGCAATTCAGCTGTGGCAACAATTATAATTCCACGTGCCGTGGTTTCTGAGGAGTCAACTGTGGCCACAGTGGCTGCTGCAGACATTCCGACAACAGTTCAGAAGGAAGAAGAAGATGAGCAGGAAATTGACAAAAAAGATGCTGGAAAGAAGAAATAGTATTCATCGGTTACTTATCTGCCCGCTGGAGTTAAACTGGTTCCGGCGGGCTTTTTAATGGGTAGTTAATATAGAGATGTGCCCAATCAAGCTTATTGTCGGTCTCGGAAATCCTGGGAAAGAATATGTTGCTACACGCCACAATGCAGGGTTTCAGTGGGTGTTGCAGCTAGCTAAAAAATTGCAGATTACGCTTAAAGTGGAGGTGAAATTTCATGGACTGTGTGCCCGTATCGAACAAGAGGGTAATGAATTGTGGCTACTCACCCCTCAGACCTACATGAACGCTAGCGGGAAAGCTGTTGCGCTGATGTATCATTTTTATAAAATTCAACCTGAACAAATTCTTGTGGTTCACGATGAGTTGGATTTGCCTCCTGGTATATCCCGTCTGAAATTAGGTGGGGGGTTAGGGGGGCACAATGGGTTGAAGGATATTACTGCGTGCCTTGCGACCAGAGATTTCTGGAGGCTGCGTATTGGAATCGGCCACCCTAGAGACAAAGATTCTGTGGTGGATTATGTGTTGCAGTTACCGCGTAAGGAAGAAGTGGTCAAAATAAATGAGGCCATCCACCGTAGCCTTGAGATATGGCCACTAATTGCCAGAGGGGACTGTCAGTCAGCGATGCTAAAGTTGCATACTAAGAGTAGTGAAACGTGAGATATAAGTCATGAAGAGAATTATTAGTCTTGTTTCGCTTCTTATTTTTTCCTTTTTATCGTTCATTATTAAATAAACTTATGAGTCTGCAATGCGGAATCGTCGGCTTACCCAATGTAGGGAAGTCCACACTATTTAATGCGTTGACCAAGAGTAGCATCGCTGCAGAAAACTATCCTTTTTGTACTATTGATCCCAATGTTGGCATAGTCAAGGTGCCTGATCCACGTATATCTAGACTTTGCGAAATTGTTAAGCCACTGAAGACTCAGCCTGCCATTGTTGAGTTTGTAGATATTGCCGGTCTTGTTGCCGGTGCGTCTAAAGGTGAGGGATTGGGCAATAAGTTTCTTGCCACCATCCGTGAGACCGACGGTATTATCAACATGGTGCGTTGCTTTACCAATGAAAACGTTGTTCACATTGCTGGCAAGATAGACCCTCTCTCAGATATCGAGATTATACAGACTGAATTGGCATTAGCTGATTTAGCTACAGTAGAAAAAGCACTGCATCGTGAAACGAAACTAGCTAAATCTGGTGGTGATAAAGACGCAATCAAACTGGTTGCTTTGTTAGAAAAAACTCGAGCGCATCTTGATCAAGGGAGGCCGGCTAGAAGCCAAGGACTGGACAAAGAACAGCAGCAATTGTTAAAGCCACTATGTCTGCTTACTGCTAAACCTATCATCTATGTGGCTAACGTTGATGAAAATGGATTTACTAACAATCCTCTTCTAGAACAGGTAGAAGAGTATGCTGCTGAGGAGCGCGCGCCGGTAGTGGTAATTTGTGCAGCACTAGAAGCTGAAATTGCTGAGTTCTCTGATGAAGATAAAAAGATATTCTTAGCTGGCACTAAGCTGGAAGAGCCTGGTTTGAACCGGCTTATCCGAGCTGCTTACCAGCTGCTTGGATTGCAAACTTATTTTACTGCCGGTGTTAAGGAAGTGCGCGCCTGGACCATACACAAAGGTGATACCGCTCCGAAAGCTGCTGCTGTGATTCATACAGATTTTGAGAAAGGGTTTATTCGTGCTGAAGTCATTGCATATGAGGATTTTACCGTCTATGGGGGGGAACAGGGCTCAAAGGAAGCGGGCAAGTTGCGGTTAGAGGGGAAGGAATATGTAGTAAGGGATGGCGATGTGATGAACTTTCGTTTTAATGTTTAAATGAATCTCATATTTCTTTGTTTTTCTCGGTAGCTTTGCAACCAGTCTAGTGTTACTCATTGAACAACGAGGCAGAGAATCAATTTCGCTCGGTCTGTCACTTGAGGAACTAAAGCTTAATAGTAGAATAATTTCAGGAAGAGTAGGTGCATAGTTATGAGATAGAATTTTTCCGTACTAGTAAAAAGGGGAACATAAAGATCTCCAGCCTTGTCGTAGAAGGAAGAAATATAAGCCATATCATAGTAAAGACATGGTAAGTTTACATTTTAGTGAAATATAGAGTGGCAAATATCCGCAAGTATCACTTACAGTGTGTGGGTTTTTCCAATAATCTAAATGTGGGTTTTAATTTAATCTGATTTTTTTTAAGGAGTTGAGATGCCCATGAAAACAATATTCAAATCGTTGCCAATACTATCGGTGTTATTCTTTTTCTCACCCTATGTGGCAATGGCCGAGGATGTGTCAACGGCCGGAGATTACCCTAGGAATGTAGGTGAGAAACTTGGTAACGGTATAGCTAATATCGTTACCGGTTTTGTGGAGATTCCTAAGACCATGATTGTAACCAGCCATAGTGATGGCGTTGCTTATGGCATGACGAATGGATTTTTCATTGGCCTTATGCATGCAGTTGGACGCACAGTAAGTGGAGCTATAGACGTGGCAACGTTTGTGATTCCCACTACGCCACTAGTCGAAGCTGATTATATCTGGCAAGATTTTGACAAAGAAAC
>QIFK01000224.1 GCA_003230615.1 Nitrosospira sp.
TCCAGCAAATGTTAATTCAAAGAAGATGCTTGTGATAAAACACCACAGGGTAGGGTTGATTGTGAGTTCAAATCCTGTTCGCTTGAAATCGCGGTCAGATTCTACATATGGTGGGAAGAATTCAACCTTGGGCGAGACGCGAATAGGGAGGTGGGCGAGGTTGTTGACTGGAGTGAATTCTATTGCATAACAGGTGTCTGTTGGGCAATCATCGCCGCATTCATGAAAATCAAGGTCTTTTGAAGGACATCCGGGGCCGACACCATGTAAACCCATCAGGTTAGACAAGTCAGCAATCCTTGGATCGTCCCAATAGTTTTCGTGGCTGTCTCGCAAAACAGAGCAAATGGACGTTGATTGGTCTGTGGGTTTTCCTGTTTTTGGGGTTACACGGGTATCGTAATCAATATGCCAATAGAGTTCCAAGTATTCGACATCATCGACATCTTCTGGGTCACGGTCTATATTTATCTGGTTCCAGAATTCATAATATTTTGACATACCGAAAGTATCGGCTATTCCAGTAATCATTAGTTCTGCTTGATAAACCAAATTAAACAAGTCGTATAGCGTGAAGTCATCTGCAACACTTGTTACGTTCCACTGCAAATCTGTTGGAAGAAAATCCTTGTAATAATCTTTTGTCAGATGGATGCCGTCTTTTGCAGGATCAGACATGTTTCCATACCTCTCTTTCGGCAATGCGACGAACGTGGCTCTGATTAATACCGAATTGTTGGCCTATTTGTTCGTATGATTGTCTATTGGGTTGTGACACAATAGTCCTAATTTTTTGGACTTCTATTGTTGTTAGTTTTGCGAGACCATGACTTTCCCCTCTGACACAGCTAGATGGTCTTTTTTTTCGACCTTTCCCAGACCTTCCTTTTTCGATCATATCTGCTGAGTTGTCGGAGGGAGTTCCCAAAAATAAATGATTTGGATTTACACATAACGGATTATCACATTTATGGCAAACCAGAATATTATCTGGAACTGGTCGATTGTGCGCCAAACTATGGGAAATTCTATGGGCTCGATAGGAATAATGATGTTTGTGGTATTGTATACCAAAACCACCATAGCCATCGGACAATACACCGCCCACCCATAACCAACAGTCTCCGGTTTTATCGACCTTTGACCAAAAAACCTTTTCTAGTGATTTAATTAAGTCGAAATTCATTCGAAACTTACCCCCAAAATTTCGGCTGTCTTTTTGATACAAGGCTCGCTTACGTCGATACCAACACAATCTAATCCAAGTCGTTGACACACTATTGCTGTCGTCCCACTTCCTACAAACGGATCGAGTACACGACCCTTTGGATGGCAGTGACCTTTGACGATACGTTCTACAAGTGCTTCTGGTAATTGGGTTGGACAATGTTTTCTGCGCTCATGAAACGACCCGCAAATACGAGGAAATTCCCACACATTCGGTGGCATTTTCCCACCCTTTGCCGCTCGCTTGTCGTTGTACTTTATTTGTCTTGCGCTTGGGATTTTAACTTTGCTTGGTTGGACATATTTAGAGTTCAGCCAGTATATAGGTCTATAACACAGAGCATATTTTCCACATTTTGTCTGGTCCTGTCCGAAAGTATAGTACCACTGTAATCGTTGAATAAGAGGTATACCGACTGCTTCTATAGCATTTTCGACAGCGCGTGTCCACTTTTCATTGAATGTGAAGAAAATCGGACCTTTTGTTAAATCGGCCATCATACCAAGCCATAGCCGTAGATTCATCTCATATTCCAACGGCTTCTGTCGGTCCTTGAATCCTTCATACTTGAGGCCTATGTTGTCTGGTGGATCGCAGACTATAAGATCAATTTTCCCTATATTTATTGCCGGGGTCAACTCGAATTTTCCATGAATAAGCTTTATCATCAACCAAGCTCTACTGGACGTTTGTTTGAGTGTTTCGGACTCTTTTTCCTTTTGGGTGGTGGGTCGCCACCTGGACGTCTCATACGCTCGCTTGCAGCACTTAGGGCGTCTTCAAAACCGGGTTTGGTACTTTGGGATTCACTTTGCGATCCGTGTTGTCTAAACCCCTCACAAGCTCTTTTGGCCAATTTCATGGTTTTATAATCACCGACCTTGTTTCCCGTGTCTGTATCTATTACGGCCCATTGATGGATATATGGCAATGTATTTTTTCTAATGACAAATCTTTCCATACCCCATTATACTGCCAACCATGGTGTTTGTTCGAAAAAAACTAAAAAAAGTTGGAACGTTTTGACCAAAATGTCCTCCCTATATATATGGAGGGGTATTTTTATCGGACGTTAGTTAACGGACGCAATTGTGTATAATTCGGAGGGTGATAGAAATGAGTGACAAGAAAACAAAGGTTGAGTGTCGTTTGATGACACGTGGGACCGACAAGGCAAATGCCAAGGTGGTAGATGATCTGTCGGTATCTGATCCAGAACCGATTGTAGGGAAACAGGTTGTTGAAGAAGCTATTGAAAAGGGTGTAGACGATGACGGTGAGACAAAAGATTCTTGATGAAGCACGCCCTATAATAGAACGACTAGCTAAATCTCGAAGTTCAAATGGAGCATTTGCTTACTACGAAAAATCCGATGTTTATCAGGAGATTTGGTGTATGTGTCTTGAGGCGATTGATCGTTACGATCCACAGATAGGTCCGATCGAACATTATCTAGTACGACATATAACAAATCGTATTAAGAATCTCAAAAGAGACAAGTATTTTCGTCCAGGTTCAGATGTGTCAACATCTGGACTCGCTAGGGTTCGTATGAATTTGGTTAACGCTTTGCCGCTTGGCGCTGGGGATATAGCTGAAGGTGGTGTTCTTTTGGGATCGACCGCTGTAAATGTTGATCCTATTGATTATCTATTGTGTGACGAAACATTGTTGTACATCAGAGAAAGACTTCCTGCACATCTATGTAAATCATTTGAGGAATTGATAAATAACAACAAGGTTCGCAGTCCTGTTGTTGAAGAAATCCGTGAAAGTGTTGCTGAGATTCTGCGCAAAAGGGACAATTATGTCGGAGGTTAAAAACAAACGACTGTCATCTAATCCAATCGCTCTGAAGATTCTTACCGAATGTGTTAAACAAGGTTTGTCTGACAAAAAGATTCAGCAACGATTGGCTCAGGAATGCGGTTACACATGGACTACGGACTCTATTGGTCGTAGACGCCGTGCTATGGGTATAATTAAGCAGGCTGGGAAGCAAATAGATATTGATGCGATTGATACTCCAGCCCTGACCATGCCACCACATGGGTTGACAGATACAGAAAAGGCCAATTGGTTCAGAGATCAGTTCAAAAAAACACACCTATATAATACGATCAAGAGACAATTTGAGAAAGAAGAAGTTGGAGTGTATCTTGAAGATTTTGGACTTCTGTGTTGTCAGTTCGAAGATATTGTAATAAGTGAGTTTATGCAGGTTGATGATTTTTTGAAGCATCGTATTCTAGTTGATAGACAATTGATTCTTGGTCGTTCTATACAAAGAGAGATGGCAGATTTGCAGACATGGTTCATTTCTAATCCAAAACATGACAACGAAGACAAAGACACTATCAAGTTTCGAATACTACAACAGAGACAGCTAGACGATAAGTATAGGTATCTAAAGGCTATTAATGATCGGTATGACTCATTAGTTAAAGAAAGACAGAAGATTTACAGCAGTCTTGCCGCTACTCGTCGTGATCGTCTAGATGAACTCAGGGGTGGTAAGGCTACATTCATAGAGTTGGTTGCAAAGCTACAACATTCACAAGACGAAAGAGATAGACAAGGAAGGTTTGCAGAGTTGACAAAGATAGCTGCAAATGATATAAAGAGTGAGTTCCGTAAACCTGCTGAGTTCCCAGATGGCAGCGTAGAACCTATAATAATGGATGCAGATACCAATTTTGGAGATGAAGACTATGAGTAAATGCGCTTTGTGTATTCCTCGTCCTGGTATGACATCAAGTGTGGTTCAGCATGGATATGTTGACGCCTTGCGTTTTCTTGGATGGAATGTTTATGTTGCGGACCCAAAGACAAAGCTATGTTGTCGTCAGTTGATAGAAAACTATGGGATTAAATTGATCATGACAAATTCACGATATGGCATTAGACAATTGCCGATTCAGGTTATTAATGACAACGAAATTGCTGTCGTAGTAGACGCATTGCCCCTAAATCCTACCAACACAACAATAGATGATCCGTATGAGTTTGCCCACATTGACGAACCAGACATCATCAATGAGATAAATAACGTTTTGGTTTGTACAAGACTAGAGCCAAACATATGGTCAGAGTATATGTGTGGATGGGAAAACAATGGATTTAACATATGTCACACACCTGTTGCTGGTAATCTTGTTCAAGCTTTACCACCTACATGTTCTATATTGACTGATGTGGCAATGGTCGCAAACTTTGGTCACCGACGAGGTGTTATGAAACGTTTGATAGAGCCACTATTCAATAGGCTTGATTTGTTGGGTTATACATATCAAGCATTCGGCGACAATGTTTGGGAACTTGCTGGTTTGAACTACAATGGTCCATTGGTTGGGAGTATTGCAAAGCTTGCACATGTTTATTCTACAGCGAAGGTTTGTCCTAATGTCCATACAGAAAAGCAGGTTAGTGCCCAAGCGTGTGTAAATGAAAGGTCATTTATGATTCCACTTTGTGGTGGAGTCCAAGTTTCAGACAATCCAATGATTGCAAAATATCTTGGTAAACACTGTTCAATAGCTAGGAGTACAACAGATTTTATGAACAGGGTTATCGGATTAGTTGAAAATCAGACACGGCGATGTGAACAGATTACTGCTGGGGTAGAACATGTAGCCCATAACCACACATACTTCAACCGTTTGGCTAATGTCTTTAATGCTTTGGGGTTGTTGAAATTTGGTGAAGAAGCAGAAACTAAGGGACATAGCGCTGCTGTACGGCATTGTTGGGAAATAGATGCCAGACTTAGTGCTGAAGAAAGGGGTATACCATATGAGAAACAAGTTGTCGGCACGTCGTAATCTAGATAGGCGAATTCAAGGGGTAACAATGCCTATATGTCGCAAACGGACGCGATGGGGTCGTAATTGGCCCTGTTTGTGTGGCAGTGACAAAAAGTATAAAAACTGTTGCATCAATGAGATCAACTCTTTTACTGCTGTCGATGGGAATGAAAATGTAACAGCTTTGTCTGAAGACATACAAAAACTTATAGATGAACACAACCAATTAGATAAAAAGACAGAGAGGGGTACAAAGACAAATGAGTAAGACAGCACTTATTACCGGAACAACAGGACAAGATGGAAGCTATTTATCAGAACTATTGCTCGACAAAGGATACAAAGTTTACGGATTGATTCGCAGATCATCTGTAGATACGACAGAAAGAATAGCACATTTTCAACATCACCCACGCTTCGAGTTGGTAGAGGGTGACATAACAGATGCATCGTGTATGCACAAGTTGATTTCTGGAATTAAACCAGACGAGGTTTACAATCTTGCCGCAATGAGCCATGTTGGTGTGTCATTTGACCAACCTATTACTACGTGTCATATTGATGCATTGGGACCACTTCATATCCTGGAGGCAATTCGTCAGTCTTCGCCGCAGAGTAAGTTCTATCAGGCTAGTACGTCAGAACTTTTTGGAGACACTAAGATAGCCCCACAGTCAGAACTAACTCCGATGACACCAAACTCACCGTATGCAATAGCTAAACTATATGCTCATCATCTTGTTGGCCTTTATCGTCGTGCCTATGGTATATTTGCTTGTGCAGGCATTCTGTTCAATCATGAGTCACCACGTCGTGGGGGTGATTTTGTTACTCGCAAGATTACCAAATACGTCGCCATGATTGAGAATTGGATGGATACACATGACGGACTCGGATTTCCGAGAAAGTATTTAGATATTCCCCCACTGTTTCTGGGCAATATCGAAGCAAAAAGGGATTGGTCACACGCAGAAGATATGGTTCGTGGCATGTGGTTAATGATGCAACATTCTATTCCAGACGACTACGTGCTAGGTTCTGGAGAAACCCACACTGTCAAAGAATTCTTACAGTTGGCGTTCGGGTCAGTTGGTATTGATTACAAGGATTATGTTGTCATTGATCCGAAATTCTATCGTCCAGTAGACGTGAATCTACTTCACGCCGATCCAAGTAAAGCAGTAAATATCTTAGGATGGAAGCCTATAGTTGGATTTGGAGAACTGGTTAACAGAATGGTTGAACATGACTATGAAATATTAGTGGATAAAAAAACACGATATGTGTAACACATTGACCCAGAAAAGAAAGAAGTCATTATGCCCCGCTTGATTCTTCCCACGTACACAGTGATTCGTGACACCAGAGAGCAATTTGGTCATGGATGGACTTTTGATGCACACATACCAGATCGTCGCCCTCCGAAATGCGACGGTATGGTTGTTGACACCCTTAATACAGGAGACTATAGTCTAGTCGGATATACAGACATTTTAGCTATCGAACGCAAAGCTAGTTTTTCTGAATTATGGGGAAACTATAGCAGTAAGAAGCGTCCAGCATTTGAAGCAGAGATGGAGCGTATGTCTACTATTAAGCATCCATACATAATCATTGAGTCGTCACTAACTCCAGATATTATGGAATTGTCTCCACCACAATTTGCAAAGGGCGTTCCTGGCAAGTCAATGGTTAGATGGTTGATGTATCTTTCAGCCAAATATGGAGTTCATATTATTCCAGTAGGGGCTTGTGGTCGCAAGGTCGCTCAAATGATTTGCGAAGAAGTGGTTCGTGTAGAGAAAGATCGTTGGGTTTTACAGGAACCTAAAAGTAAACCCAGAGGGGATTGTCTTGATGGATTGTAAAACAAAAACTGCACTTAATGAATTATTACACGGTGCGCAGGGAACATATGGATATTTGTTTCCATTCCGTGATCGTGTTCCGTCTATTGGCAAACATATTTTCACTGATTTGAAACAATCAAAAGACCCATTAGACGAATCTGTTCTGAGAAACATGCTGAATATTGACTATATTGGCTGGACAGCCAAGGTAATTTTGGGACTTGATTTGTTCCCCATTCAGATTGCAATGTTGCAGACAATATGGAACACTCCGTTTCCAATGATAATAGCTTGTCGTGGAGGTAGCAAGTCCTTTATGTTAGCCGTATACGCAGTTTTACGGGCAATTCTTGATCCTGGTGCAAAAATAGTGATAGTTGGTGCTGGCTTACGTCAGGCTAGGTTGGTATTCAATTACATAGATACCATTTGGGGCAATTCTCAAATGCTTAGGGGGATTGTTGGTGGTGGGAAAAAGGCTGGCCCTAGACAAAATGTAGACCTGTGTTATTTTCGTATTGGCGAATCAATTATTTATGCGCTGCCAATGGGGGACGGTTGCAGTGACACTTTAACTTGTGTAACACATGAAGATAGCTTTGGTAGAATATCTGACGATCAAGATGTTGGTCAGACAAACAAGACTACTATTAATCGTTACAGGAAGATTTGGGGCAATGGTAAGTTCATGATAAGTGATGAATCTTATTGTAACGGAATGTCTAAGACCAAGAAGATTAAAACGCACCATGGATTCGAGTTTAATGCTACACATAATCATAGGTTAAAAATTGTTAGAAATCAAAAAATTGTATGGTCACGAATGGACGAAATGCAATCTGGAGACAAAATTCTTGTTGACAGGTCTATTAGGTGGCACAACGGGGACTCTGGAGTAACAGAAAAAGAAGCATATGGATTAGGATTATTGATTGGTGATGGCAGTTATACTATTCCATATCGAGTAGCTTTTGCCACGAAGGATAAAGAGTTAGCACTTGCTGTTCAGCATGTTGTACCAATCAAACAGATACCATCTGATCCAGTTCACTGGGTATTATCTAGTAAACCACAACGAAATGCTATGTTGAATAAGTTTGGAATTCATCACTACAAAACAAAAGACAAACAATTTCCATCGACCATTCTAAAATCTTCTCGTGAAGTTACTTCGGCTTTCATTTCTGGATTATTTGATACTGACGGTAGTGTTCAAGTAACGACAGAGCGTGGCGGGACACAAATAGGTATCACGTTCTACAATACCAGCAAAGAACTCGTGAGACAATTGCAGTACATATTACTCCACTACGGTATTGTCGCCCATGTTAAATCTCGTAAACGCAATGACAAATGGGAAGAATGCTACGAACTATCCATAACAGGAAGAGATGTTCTTATTTTCGCTACTGAAATTGGTTTTAGACTCAAAAGAAAACAAGATAAACTACTAGATGGCATAGATAGGAAAAAACGATGGATGGATCAAAATGATTCTATTCCAGATATTCTTGAAGATATGATTGACATATCCGAAAACAATAGAGCACAACACGGAACAGGTGATTGTGTTTCTGTTTGCGCAGGTAGACTAAAGGTTAAGAAAACAGTTAGTCGTTCATTAGTTGAGAATTTCTTAAGAGTATATGGACATATTGACGATCCACGAATCCACTCTATTCGTTGTCTTGCTGATCCAGATATATATTACGATGAGATAGTATCAATAGAAGATGATGAGTGTGTGACTTTCGATGTTCACGTACCAAATGGCCATGAGTATTGCGCCAATGGATTTCATAGTCATAATACCAAGATTCGCGGATTCAGAGCGAACGTGGTTATAGCCGATGAATTCGCATCTATTCCAGAAGATGTGTTTGATATTGTTGTTCGAGGTTTTGCTTCTACAGCAAAGACTCCAGTAGAAGAGGCGAAGAAGATAGCATTTGACAAACAGTTGGCTAAACTTGATTTACCGGCAGATGTCAAGAAAGGCTTGATTACCGATGATGGTAAAATGCACGGTAACCAAATTGTCTATTCTGGTACTGCATACTATGCATTCAATCACTTTGCTAAAAAGTATCAGATGTGGCTAGATATTATCCAAAGCAAAGGTAATCCAGACAAGGTTGCACAAATTTTTGGTGGAGACAACTTGATTCCTGATGAGTTCAATTACAGAGACTATTCTATTATTCGCATACCACACACACACCTACCAGATGGTTTGTTAGACAAGAGACAGTTAGCTCACGCAAAGGCTACCTTGCCACGGAATATCTATCTAATGGAATACGGCGCAGTGTTTGTTAAAGACTCAGATGGATTTTTTCCCCGTAGTTTAATTGAAGGATGTACTGTTGGACCAAACAAACCCATAGATACACCAGATGGCGCTGTTACGTTCACTCCGACAATGAGGGGTATAAAAGGTCCAAAGTATGTCATGGGTATTGATCCTGCTGCCGAGCGTGATAATCTAGCTGTCACAATAACAGAAGTTTGGGCTAATCATTATCGAGTTGTCTATTGTTGGGCTGTTAATAAAAAGGAATTTGTTAAGAGAAAGAAACGTGGACTGATTACTGATGAAGATTACTATGCATACTGTTGTTCTAGGATTCGTGATATTGTTAGAATGTTTGGTCCAGTGCGGATCGAGATGGATAGTCAGGGTGGTGGATACGCAGTAGCAGAGATGCTTCGTAGCAAGAAGTTGCTAGACATTGTTGCTGGAGATTTTCCAATCTATGAAGTGATAGACTTCGACGACCCGAAATCAACAGATGGAGAGACTGACGGACGCCATATATTACACCTTGTGAAGCAAAGTTCTGAATTTAATCAGAACGCCAATATAGCCCTGCACAAAAGTCTTGAAACACGAACCCTATTGTTCCCTGCTTTTGATAGCGTGAAAATGTATGCTGCCATTGAAGCAGAAAAATCTATGGGCGTTGTTTTCGATACATATGAAGAGAATGTGTTTAACCTGGAAGAATTAAAGAATGAACTTTGTACTATCCAGATGAGCGAAACTCCAACAGGTCGTGAAAAGTTCGACACACCACATGTTGCTAATCCCGGAATAGTCGAGGGTAGGTCTCGTAGAGGTAGACTACGTAAAGACCGTTACACAGCACTACTTCTGTCTCATAAGTATATTTATGATACAGAAATCACAACAGATGAAGGAATCGATTATGAGGATGTTGCTGGGAATATAAATAAGAGAAATAATACTGTAGAAAATGAGCCAATGTATCGTGGACCGGGCGTTGGACGTATGAGAAATAGTGAGTATTCAAGAGTTGGTGGTGTTTATAAAGCAGTGAAGCGCGGTGAGCAAATATAGAACCACTGGTGTATAATCAATCGGATTGAAATTCGATCGTAATGCTAATGGGGGAAAAATGGCAGAGAAGACAAAAGAAACAACACCTAAAAAGGGACATCTATACGCAAAGGGTGTCAAAAGTATTACAGATCACGTTTTGCCAGAAGTATGCCACATGAACGGTGGAGTTCCCCAGAGAACAATAGCTAAAGATATCAGCACGAGAACTGGCTACAATCGTTACAATTTGGATGCTCAGAGAAGTGACGACAAGTTACCAACAGAACATGCAGAAATAATTCTCGCGTGTCAAGCTGTTTATCGCAAAGTTGGTATGGTTAGAAATATTATCGATCTGATGACAGATTTTGCCGCAGAAGGTTTGGAGTTGCAGCATACACAAAAAACACAGGAACGTTTTTTCCGCGAATGGGCCAGACGAGTCAATCTTGCTGGTCGTGCTCATGACTTTATGAAATTACTCATGAGAGATGCCAATGTTATTGTACGTCGTAAGAATGCATTTATTACCCAACCCGCTATGAAGGAAATGTCTCGTGGCGGTGTGTCTGGTCTAGACATAATTGACGAAACTAAAGTATCTGACCCTGTCGAGAAAATCAAAACAACAAAGAAACAAACAAAGAAAAGAGAAATTCCGTGGAGATACACATTTCTGTCTCCAGTTGTAATTGAAAAGATCGGTGGCGAAGTAGGTAGGTTCTTTGGTTCTGATGCTCTTGGTATGCGAATTCCTATGTCGTTGCGGAATGCCATCAAGAGACCAAAGACTGATGCTGAAAAAGAATTTATCAAAAAACTCCCACCAGAAGTTATCCGTTCAGCCAAAAAAAGCGGAACTCTTGTTGGTCTTGATATGGACAAAATATATGTTGACTATTACAAGAAAGATGACTGGGAGGATTGGGGTACACCGTTCTTATATGGTGTTCTTGAAGACGTCATGTTCAAAGAGAAGATGAGGCTGGCAGACATGGCAGCACTAGACGGCGTTATCAATGTTATTCGATTATGGAAACTAGGTAAATCAGATCAGCAAATTCTTCCGACCTCAGCCGCAGTAGATAAGCTTATCGGCATACTTCAGAACAACACTGGTGGTGGTGTTATGGACCTTGTTTGGGATGATATGATTGACCTTAAAGTTGAGTACCCTCCTGTTGACAAGATTCTTGGTGCAGAGAAATATGTAGGTGTCAATGGAGATATCGTTCGTGGGATTGGTATCCCAGAATCTTTGGTTGGTGGAGCAGGTCTTGGAACAGGCAATTCACAATCCGCATTCGTTCAGTTAAAAACTCTTGTAGAGAGACTTGAATACGTAAGAAATGCTGCTATTAGGTGGATTGATGGAGAACTACGTCTAGTTGCTGATGCAATGGGATTCAAAAGGATTCCTACAATCAACTTTGGTATTATGTCGTTGCGAGACGAAGCAGCAGAGAAGCAGTTGATGATTCAGTTACTAGATCGTGGTATAATATCGTCTGAGAAGGCTTCTGAGACATTTGGCACCAACTATATGATTGAGCTTGAGAGATTGAAGTCTGAACAAGGTGTTAGAGATGCTAATCCAGGCGTGTTAGAAAAATCTGGTCCATATAACCGTCCATTCTCTGTTATGGAGAAACAGAACAAACTATCGATTGAACTCGAAAAGGTCAAGCAGGGATTCCGTCGTGACAGTACTTATCCACCTAAGAGTGGAGATGACGGAAACAATGGTGGTGGAGACAACCCAAGTGGTGATCAACCAAGTGATGAAGGGAATAATCCTCCAGGACGACCACCTTCAACAAAGGACACAAAACCACGGAACGAGAGAACGCCCACAACGCAGTCTGTTTTACATATCATTGCAGAAGGACTATTGGACAATGTTGATCAATTATTCGATACATCATATCTAAAGCAGAACAACGTCAAAAACATGCGATCTCTAACAAAGACCCAACGATCAGAACTAGAGGGTGTCAAACGTGGCATCTTGTCTGTCTTGCGACCCAACGATGTTGTAACCAAGCAGTTAATAACAGAAAGACTAGATACTACAAGTAATAGTTCGCGTCGTATGGAAGCTTGTTTTGTAGAACTTGTTGTGGCATTTACTTCGTCAACACAAAAAGAGCCAACAGTCAAAGAGCGCAGAATGCTTGTGACTCATGCGTGGGCTACTGTACTTCCAATTGTCTAATAACAAAGGATTTTATGTGAAAAGAAGGATGTCTGGGTTTTTATGGTATAGGAACAGAATGTCTGGTCCTACAACACAAGGTTTTTGAACATATTGGGGGTATTTATGGCAATTGTGAACTTTTCATTAGACACAGCAACAAGACAGGCGGTTTTGATAATTAATGGAGTTTTGATTTCTGCAAAAGATATTATTCTTGAGAAGTATGAGTTCGACGGCGAGGAACTTGTAAGGTTTTCTTACATGATGGAAAGTACCAATGTTGATGGCATGAAAGAAAGACGACAATTTTTCCTTCCATCTCCAGAAGAATTAGCCATGGTTGATCATGCTGGGCTAAACGAACAAGGATTAGCGTCGAAGACTGTTTATGATGACAACAAAGCTAAAGCTGATGTGATTAATTTTTTCAAGCGCGACAAGAGTTCTAAGTAATACGTAGACAATATCGCGGGTTAAAGTAGATTCTATCGGTGAAAGGTCTTTTTATATTGTGAGTTCTAGTGTACTTTCGATCAATGTTTGTGTATAAGACATATGATGGGAGACCCAAGTGCGAATATATAAAGCTGAAAAAGACGCTGGCATTGATTTCCACTTAAACAAAGCAGGAAGTTCTACTGCGTTTGTTACGGCTCAAGTTCGAGTTGGAGACATCAAGAAGCATTTTGATGGAATGTCTGCTGCCGAACTTACGAAGGCTACTGAAACAGTACAGACAGTAGAAGAGCTTCTTGGCAAGGAACAACCAGATTTAGCACTTGTCGTTGCGATTCTTGTCAGTACTGGCTGGAATTTGAACGATGATATTTTCACTCCAGCAGAGGTTTGGAAGGCTAAATCTTCTGCTCTTCACAAGCCCATGAACGATAACCACAATGCCAATAAAATTCTTGGCCATATCGTTCAAAGTAGGGTGCTGGATAAATTTGGCAACGTGATTGAGGTCGGCGACGACGACTCTCCACCGGCAGAATTTGATATTGAGGTTGCTGGTGTCCTTTATAGGGCGTTCCCAGAATTGAGTGAGCGAATTGATGAGATTATCGTTAAGGCTAATGCTGGCGAGATGTTTGTATCAATGGAAGCTTGGTTCCCAGATTTCGGTTACGGCTTAATTGATCCAGTTACAGGAGACACGAAGCTGATCGAACGCACAGAGGCAACTGCATTTTTGACAAAACATTTGATGATTTACGGTGGTTGTGGGGAATATCAGGGCTACAAAGTCGGCAGAGTTCTAAAGGATATCATTTTCGGTGCGCAGGGATTTGTTGACGAACCTGCTAACCCGGAATCGGTTATCAAAGTAGCGGCGAAAAAGGTTGCTGCTTCACGTGTTTTTGTGACTGCTAAACTAAGTGAACTATCGGAAGGGGGTGTAGAAGACGTGGATGAAAAACAATTGAAGGAACTTCAGAATAAACTTGAAGAGGCTCAGTCTAGTCTAAAAATCAAGACTGATGAGATTGCTGAGTTGCGCAAAACAGCGGAAGAGTTCACGGCCAAAGACTACGATGGGCAGATTGCTGCTCTAACTGTTAAGGTCGAGGAATTGACTGCCAGTATGACTGAGGCTTCAGAGAAGACTGAAGCTACTGAAGCTGCAAAGACTGAGCTTCAGAAGAAGTTGGACGAGGTGACAAAGCGTGCTGAGAAGGGTGAGGCGGAAATCGAAGGTATCCGCAAGACCGAAACGGCTCGTAATCGCCTAGAGAAACTGTCGGAGGTTAAGAAAGTTGACGACGAAGAGGCTACTTTGGCAGAGCTTCGTGAGATGACTGACGAGACATTCGAAGTTGTTCTGAAGTATGCTGGTGAGACTAAAGCCGAAGAGACTGTTGCTGATGAGTCTGACAAGAAGACTGAAGCTACAGACAAAGAGGTTGATGGAGAAACCAAGAAGGATGAAAAAGAGCAAGCGGAGGCTGCTCTAGATAACGTAGAAGAAGACGATAGCGCTGATTTCAACGTAACGGAAAATGCTAAGAAGTCAGAGGCAGATCGATGGATGTCAACAGCAAGGGCGTTGTGTGGACGCACAGAAGAGAAAGATCAAGGGGGTGAATAGGGATGGCTTTGAAACCAGATCGTGAGTATAACGAGGTTACCGACATTACAAACTTTTGGACTACTGTCGCTGCTGAAAAGGGCGGTTGTGCAAGTGTTGTGACACAGGGTTCGGGTGCTGCTATGGGTGTAAACCTAACAGACGAGGCGAACGTTGTGGGCTACGTAGCAGACCCCTCCGGCGTGACAGCTAAGGGTATTCTGCTTCAGACGGTAACAGCGGCCTTGAGTGCTACTAGAGACTTCCTGAATTTCGAAAATGGTGAAATTCGGCCAAGCGACAAGTGTACTCTGGTCAAAAAGGGCTTTGTAGTTACAGATATGATTCCATCAGGAGTTACACCAACGGTTGGTGCTTCTGCATATCTGGCTGCGAGCGGGATGATTAGTTCGGTGCAGGCTACTGGTGCTCCGCAAGTTGGTCGATTCGAGACGACTAAAGACGCGGCAGGGTTTGCTAGGGTCTCGATTGACATAACATAAGGGGGTGAAGAAGTATGAAGCGTAATATTAGAAAACCAACATCTGAGCAGATTGAACTTCTTAAGCGTACTGGGTCTGCAAACAAGGCTGAGGCTCTTGAGGCGATGCACTCTCTAGCTCAGGCTCTACAAGTTCCTCTTCGGTCGGCTCTGTTGGACGGCGATATTCTAGGCGGCATCTTCGCACCAGAGGTCTTAGACCCAAGTGCAACTGCTGAGTATCCGCTGGATTTCTACCAGACGGCACAGGAGAATGACTATGTAGCGTATATGATCCCATCAGAAGGTGCTCCGCCACAGCGTACCATCAGTGGTGACGCAGTGACAATCAACACCTACGACGTGGGTAATGCGATTGACTGGCCGCTGAAGTATGCGACCTCTGCACGTTGGAACATTGTTGCTCGTGCTATGGAGGTTCTTGAGGCTGGTTTTGTAAAGAAGATGAACACGGATGGTTGGCGTGTTATCATCGCTGCTGGTGCTGGACGTACTGACTTCTCTGGCGGGGCTCCGTTGGTGTTTGACAGTGCTGCAACTGCTGGTCAGTTTACGAAGCGTCTTGTGTCTCTGATGAAAACGACTATGACTCGTCTCGCTGGTGGCAACACCTCTTCGACCAATCGTGGTCGATTGACAGACCTGTTTCTTAGTCCAGAGGCTCTCGAAGACATTCGTGAGTGGGACCAAAGTGAGGTTGACGATCTTACCCGTAGGGAAATCTTCACCGCTGGTGATGATGGTGGACCTATGGCTCGGATTTATGGAGTCAATCTACATCCACTGGATGAGCTTGGCGTTAGCCAGGAGTTCCAGACGTTCTTCGGAACACTGGGTCTAAGTATGGGTGCCAGTGATGAGGAAGTAGTGGTTGGTCTCGATCTTTCTCATGGTGACTCGTTCGTAATGCCTGTCAAACGTGAGCTTGCCATCTTCGAGGATGACATGCTGCACAGGCGGCAGAAGGCGGGCTTCTATGGCTGGCAAGAACATGGATTCGCTGCTCTCGACGGACGGAGAATTTTGCTCGGCAGCTTTTAGGATCATTCTAAGTATCAAAACAGGGCTGACAGTTTGTCAGTCCTGTTTTTTTATGTTTAAGGATAGTGATCGAGTTATATCTCTTAATCAATCTGGTGTGACTGTCGATGAACTTGCGAGAATGTACGAGGTTAGCAATACTACAATACGCAATATTCTCAAATAATATATATTTATTCAATTCACACATTACAGGGCTGGGAGTCGCATATCGGCTTCTAGCCCTTTTTCGTACCCTGGTGTATAATCAAATAGCTGGTGAAAGGTCTTTTTCTTTTGGGGGTTCTATGTCTTTGCCCGACGCAACAGTAACAGAAATGTATGATCATGGTAAAAGCTGTGCAGAAGTTGCTCGTATTGACGAATGCAGTGAAACCTCCATGTATAATAGGCTCATTTCTTTGGGTGTAACAATGCGGAGTAGGTCTGAGGCAAACCAAATCTTCCCCGACTCTATTTTTATATCACTCTACAACCTTGGTCTTTCATCGTCACAAATTGGTAGAATGCTTGGTGTAAACTCTTCAACTGTCACTAAACGTCTACACACACTGAAGTTCCCTTTGCGGTCTCGCGGCGTAGCCTGTCGGATTCGTTATAGCGAACAAGAGTTTCAGCGACATTTTATGAATACAGATATGTTGAACCAGCTAACAGAATTGGCTGGGATTGGGATAAAAGAGTAAACTAAAGGGAGGTTTGAAATGGCTCTAATTGGACAATCGATAGCAGAATTCGATTTCTTTCCAGATGCGCCGCCAGCCATTGTTGGTGAGCTAGTAACTGGTCAAACTGTTAATATACAACTGTGGGAAAATGGAACTCTGGTTCCTATATCTTCTAGTGGTTGTGTAGAAATAGATGCTACTGGTCGATATAGCTGGTCTACCAATGGTATAGTGGCTTTGACAGCTAGTAGACAACAATTTCACTGGAGGATGACCGATGGGTCAAATACTGATGATGGCGATTTTGTTCTAATATCTCACGAAAATAGGGATGGTGGAATGCCATCTCTCAACAATAAAAGTTCCTACATATCCACTTTATAAGTGTAGCCCAAGAGGGGAAATTTTATGTCGCTTTTATTCGCATGGGGTTCTAATAGCCATGGTCAAATAGATGTTCCTTCAGGCTCATACTCTGCTGTTACCGGTGGTGAGAGACATACATTAGCAATTAAAGACGATGGTTCATTAGCCGCCTGGGGAGATAACACGTATGGTCAAATAAACGTTCCGGCTGGAACAGATTTTGTTGAGATAGCAGCTAATGGGTGGCATAGTTTAGCTCGTAGATCAGATGGTTCTATTGCTGCATGGGGTAGAAACATAGAGGGACAAATAAATGTTCCTTTGCCAAATTCTGGTTTTATTTCTATAGCTGCTGGTGGCTATTACAGTATGGGAATAAAGAGCGGCGGTTCTGGAATTATTTGGGGAAATGGTAATCCAGATAATGGTCAACTGACAATACCGTCACCGAATTCTGATTGGCAAGATTTTGATGGAGGTGGATGGCACAGTATAGGATTGAAAAACGACGGTTCTCTTGTTTCTTGGGGATGGAACAACGAAGGACAAAGTGTTTCTCCTTCTGGGAATAGATTTGTTGCTGTTGCATTGGGCAATTATCATAGCTTGGCACTTACTAATTCTGGAACAATAGAGGGTTGGGGTCGTAGTGCTGAGGGTCAAATAACAATACCTCTACCCAATTCTGGATTTGTTGCCATTGCAGCAGAGGGCAATTTCGGTCTTGGGTTAAAATCAGACGGATCGGTTGTAGGATGGGGACAAAATGACAATGGTCAAACAAATATACCATCTGGTTTAACATTTAGCTCCATAGAAGCAGGAGCGATTCACGGACTAGGCTTAGCATCAGAAATCACTACTATTCAGTCGTCCGGTAATCTTTTCATTAATGGTCCAAACATTGTTTCAGGTACAAATAATTTGTATGTCGTTGGTCATATTCCAGGGATTCCCCCATCTGGAACTTTCCCAAAACGCATTGACTATCTAACAAAAACACATGATTACGACCCACAACTTATTTCGAAATTCATAGCAGATGCAATTAGTGTCAGTATCGAAGTTTGGGATATAGTAGATGGTATTAATTTGAGCATAATTTTATCAGACAATGTTTGTTACAAAATAGGTAATGATAATATTTGGGGATGGTCTACCGGAAATCTAG